>NZ_JAGGMQ010000002.1 GCF_017875465.1 Winslowiella toletana | reverse complement strand
AGATAGCGTGCTCATAAATATGGTGAACACATGTTGAACATTTGACGGTGCCTACATGGATATTAACGCTGTAACTGACATGCTGTGTAAAAACGTGGCTATCATGGAGCCAGGTGATGGTCTGCAGGCAAAATTGCTTACAGCGCTGAAAGAAGGTCGCCGCCTCGTAATCAAATTGGGATTTGACCCTACTGCGCCTGACCTACATCTGGGCATGCTGTTGTGCTTCGTAAACTCCGGCAGTTTCAGGATGCAGGACATCGCATTGTAATCATTATTGGTGATTTTACTGCGTCCATCGGAGACCCTACTGGACGGAATAAACTGCGCCCTCCACTTGGAGAGGACGATATCGTCAGAAACAGTCAGACTTATATCGATCAGTTGGGTAAAATACTGGATATCACGCGGATCGAAGTTCGCCGAAATTCGGAATGGTTTAATGCGATGCAGTTTGCAGACATTATTAAACTCGTTTCCCGCGTGACTTTAGCGCAGATGATGCAACGTGACGATTTTAAACAAAGATTCCAGTCATCTTCTCCGGTGCATCTGCATGAACTCCTCTATCCTGTTTTACAGGGATATGATTCTGTCATGATCAACTCTGATATCGAACTTGGTGGAACCGATCAGCTGTTTAATAATCTGGTCGGTCGGTCCCTGCAGGAAACCTTCGGTATGCCAGGCCAGGCAGTCATTACATTACCCCTTCTGCCGGGTCTCGATGGGCAGGATAAAATGAGCAAATCAAAAAATAACTATATTGCGCTCATGGACAGCCCCGAAGACATGTTTGGCAAGGTGATGTCACTGCCTGACACGCTGGTGCCAGATTATTTTCATCTTGCAACAAACCTCCCGGATGAGTCTGTTAGTCGCCTGCTGGCCAAGCGCGGCAGCGGTCTCCACCCCATGACGCTGAAAATAACTCTGGCACACACGCTGGTCAGTGAATATTACGACGTGGAGGCGGCAGAACGTGCTAAAGCCCATTTCCAGCGCGTCTTCCAGCAGCATTGTCCAGCAGAGGAGGACCATGAGCCCCTTTACATCAGCGATACGTCGAACATCAGCTTGCTTGATCTCTGCAGCCGGGCCATCCTCGATGTCAGTCGTTCTGAGCTCAGGCGTCTCATCCGTTCTGGAGCGGTTCGGATTAACCAGGAAAAGCAAACTGATGAACAGCTCACTCTTGTTCCGGCCAAAGGCACGCTTTTGTGGGTGGGTAAACGTCACCGGTACATTATCTGCTAGGCTGGGTCAGACACCGTAGGGCGGCTTGGTGATTTTCACCAGCTTCCCTTTTCGTATTCCCTCAAGATAGGGGCATGCAGACCCCAGTTCCGTTTCCCAGAAGTTTCTGTCCTCGAGAAGTCCAAGTATCAAAGGCAGGTGTCCATCCTGTGAGTAAATACTCCCTCCCGGTACCAATCTGGGATAGATAGCAGCCAGACACTGTCGCGTTGAGAGCAGAAGGTCCACATCCAGATACGCAGCGGCAACGGGTGATGGGCAGGTTTTCATCGTGTCTTCAAACCACCCCGGAACAAAGGTGCAGGCGCCGATATCTCCGTAAGTGGCCACGTTGCGTCTGACTTCCTCAAGAGACCCGCTGAAATCGCCTTCCTGAAAAATAACCTCACGCCCTTCAATGCTCATGCCGTGCTTTTCATTATGTGCAGGCAGTCCTAGAAAGGAATCAAACACCACAAGCTGCCTTCCCGCGAGTCCAGCAGCGATACTGAACTTCGCCGTGCTGGATCCTTTATAACACCCGGCTTCAATGATGCACCCCTCCAGGGTATCGGGAAGGGATAAAATCTCGGTGGCAAAGGCGATGATATCCTGCGTACTGTGCGGACTGATCAGCGCTTTGGTTATCAGATAATGCTGTTCAATAAAGGCTTGCTTCTCCTCTAAGGAGCAGCGCACGGATGGATCCTTCAGGAAACGTTCGACCAGGTTTGCGTGGGGATCAAACCCTTCACGCAACATGGCCTGGATTTCCTCAGGAAAGTAGGCCTGGTAGGGTAATGATGGCTCGTTATTCATGCAGAGTCCTTCATGTCATATTCCGAAAAAAGTCCCTGAGCTTCAACATAGGCCGACAGTTTCTGAGCACGCGTTCGCACCTCTGGTAGAGTTGCGGTACTGGCGAGCTCCCGAATTCTATTACGCTGCAGGGCGCACCAGGATAAGGCTTCTTCCCGCCGGGATGGATAGACGTAGTGGTTGACCCGCTCAATGAGCTCAGGGCGGAGGATAAACTCACAGTTTACCAGCGCATACAGTTCATTAAGCTGATCCTTGGTTACGGCATCAGATACCGTAGGCAGGCCATAAGGTGCTGAGGTACCAAAAAGATCGGGACGGGGACGGATGTTCAGCTTCGTGCCACCGTCACCCAGTTCCTGAAGCAGTGGGATGCGCCTAAGGGCCCTTTTATATTCGGTTGTGCCAATGTCAGGCGTAAGGATGGCGGTGGCCAGGAAGAAAATGGGCAACTGTAGCACGCGGTCTAAATCTTCCAGAATACTGGCCACAGTATCGTGTGGTGCACCAATTATGTAGCCGCAGACAACGCCAATGCCGGCCGCATCAAGAACGTTGACGGCATTGATGTTCATTTCCACCGTGGTGGCTTTGTTGTAATAGTCCAGGCTTCGCTGATCCATTGACTCCAGGCCCAGAAAGACTTTTCGGCACCCGGCACGGTACATCCTGGCAGCAAGTCCGGCATTCATGACTTCAGAACGTGCATTGCAAGTCCACACCATGTCATAGCCGGCGAGCATCTCGAGCAACTCATCCAGTTGCTCGTGTTGCAGGAGATCGTCATCATGAAACTGAATAGAGTCGTTGCCAAAACCAATCAGGTGCCTGATGTCTCCCTCAATCAGATCCACCGGCCGCGAAACAAGCTTACCATGGATCAGATAGGTAGAGCAGAAGGTACAGCGGGCCCGGCAACTCTGAGTGCAAATGTAAATCTGCTGCGAAATGCCCACGGCTTTCCACCAACGCTCACGTGATTCCCCGGCCAGACTGGTATCATCCTGTATGAGCTCATACGCAAAGGCAGGGGAAGGTATATCAGCAATGGATTTGTCAAAAACGGTGTCGCCCATGGTGGTTTTGCCGTCAGCTTTGAAACAGATCCCGCGCGCCTCTTCCCCTACGCCAAATCCTGGTTCCAGAAAATGACTTAGTATATGCCTGAGCGCGCCACCCCCTTCTCCGCGTACAACGAGGTGCGCAAAATCAATTTCAGGTGCAACCGTCGGATGTGCCCCCCCCACCATGATGCAGTGCTCACTCGCATCCATCAGGCCAATCATCGCGCGCGTTCTTTCGAACGCCAGGGAATAAAGGCTGACCAGTACAAACCGCGCAGCGGCCGGTTTGAGCCAGTCGGAAATGGCCGCTGCGAGTGCGGCGTCATCCGCATAATTGTCTTCATCGAAATATTTAATATCAGGTTCAAAAGGAATTCGCCCCCGTTCAAAATCCACCTGTGCGGACCGGGCAAGATTTAGCAAACCCAGCGATGCATACCGGGCCGCAAATTTATCCTGCCGCTTGTCGGCCGCCCCCATCTGAGTGGTTCTGAAACCGTGGTGCACAAGGGCAAGCCGAGGCGCTCCCCCGTTTACCGAGAAGCGTCCATTTTTGAGTAGCGAGATATCCAGCATGTTGGCCTCCTAGGCGCACAGCGGGCTGCGGTCGTTTTTGTCCCAGCGGTCAAATTTAGGATGTGGCTGACCAGCTAATTGCGAACGGGCATTAAACCACTCACTGACCCACTGGTGGTGATCCTGCATCACCGCCCCAGGCATCGCCCTGCTTCGCGCCAGGAACCCTGGAAACCATTCTCTTCCTGTGGGCTCTCCCGCCGGACAATAGCGCAGGTCAAAGCTCCAGCGTCCGCCGTTACTGACATTCGCGAGGGAGGCGTGCATGGTCAAAGGATGCAGGAAGATGACATCACCTGGGCTTACAGGCAGTGCCAGGAACGCTTCCCCGACGAGCGTATCGGGAATCCCCTGCAAATGAGGCTTATCACAGTGATGCACCAGCCCCTGCTTGTGGCTACCGGGCACAACAATCAGACAACCATTTTCAACGGTGGCTTCATTCACCGCGAGCCATACGCCGAGCATGTTTGTGTTATCTGCATCCGGGGTAACCACGGCCAGGTCTTGGTGCCAGAACGTTTTTCCGGTCAGCGTCAGCGTATGGCTCTGCGTCTCATCAGAAATGTTCTTCTGCGGCGGTTTAATACGCATATGCTGGACGGGGACTGAGTAAATTTCAGGGCCGATGATTTTTTCAATGGCATCCAGCAGTTCTGCATTTCGCAGCAGATTGAAAATGCTAACATCGAGATAGAGGGGAGAATCGTGAGTAATTTTGTCTTCAACGGGCAACGTAATATCAAGATGCTGGAAACAGTTGCCATCGGTTTGCTGCATGAGCGATAGCATCTTGTTCTCCGGTGTCTCATTCGCATCGTAATCGGTAATCACGGCAGCTTCCAGCCACTGTTTCGCCAGTTCGTCACAATGCCGACTGTAGCCAGCCATTACGGGGCCCATGACCGCCGCAGGGGAAAACACGTTTCGCAGTACTGCAAATCCCTGCATTTCATAATCTGTCGCCAGACTGTCCCACGTTGAATGCACCATATCTGTTCCACCTGTACGTCATTTATTTTGTCTTCATCTCGCTGCGCGAGGCATCCTGAAGCTCATAGAGGGATTTAGGAAAGTCTTTCGGGGTATAAATTTCTGGCTCTGGCCCCCCGAATCTGGCGGTCCGTTTTTTTTCGCCGCAGAGGTGGTGCGTTAAGCGTTCCATCCCGACCAGTTGGCTACCGGTGTAGAGCGGAAAGGCATCCGCTGCTCGGTATTCAAAAATTAAGGTGCTTCTGGGGGAGTCAGAGATATTGGTCGAAGAGCGGTGAGGTGTAAAAGGGTGCAGAAAAATAGCGCTGCCCGCACCGGCTGGCAGACTTATGACAGGACCATGCTGGGCCTCATCGATCGTTTCGGTGATCATGCCTGCAAAGCTGCCATCCGGCAACGCGTGATTGAACGTCCTGTGATGCTGACCACTCAGGACCTGCAGGCATCCATTTTCCTCACATGCGTCATCAAGATATATCAGAACGCCTACCAAACTATCGTTGGAGTGCGGGAAGTAGGTATAGTCCTGATGCCATTCCACCACGGCCCCGACTTTTCTGGGTTTCATGTTAAGTTTGCTGTGCTGAAGTGCGATGTCCGGGCCAAGTAAACTGCGGACGTAATCCAGGATTTTGTCTGAGGTGGCTAAGTTTCGGAAGGCTTCATGCTGCTCAAAAGGGTTGAAGATACGGCGCGGAATGCGCCTGCCATCAACTGGCTCCTTTTCAAATTCCAGTAAACTGTCATATTGCCCGGTGCGTTCCGCAGATTGCACAAGTTCTTCGATCACAGCTTTGATTTGTACAATTTCTTGCGAATCAAACAGGGAATCGACCAGCATATAGCCGTTCTGCCTGTATTCACGGGTGTGTAAGAGTGTCTGAGGGAGTGCCATACTTAACATTGTTGTTCTCCTGACCCGGATTAAACGGTGAGCCGGTCAGGGCGACCAGCTCACAACCTGTTTTATCAGGAAATCGTACTGCCGAGGGTCAGCGTGACGCAGCGAATAAATTCAGTGGTAACGCCTTTGCGACCTTCAAGATCAACCACAGTGGTAGTGCCGTATTTCGGGCAAAGCTCATAGAGCAGTTCAGGCGACACCTTCGCACCCAGCGAAGCCAGTACCGCGGATGCCGTTTCAGGTTTGAAGTTCATGCGCGCAGCATGCTCAGGCAGCGCATCACGAATACGCTGGAAGGTCTCCTGGTTATCATTCAGCAGCTGCTGCAGGTTTGTATCACTGACATGAGACAGGGCGTTGTCGAAATCCGTTACGCCTCTTAGTGCCAATAAGCTGACGTCTGAAGCATGGTAAGTGGCAATTGCGGCCGGTCCGGTGAGGGACTGGGTTTTAGCATAGGCGAGTGAGCGAATTTCCTGGTGGATTTTCTCAGCCACATCCGGTGTAAATCCCAGCGCCAATGCCATTTTTTCTAAATCGCCTGGGGGTAAGGCAAACATGACCCCTTCCCATGAATCAGTGAGTTCCATCGCTTTCGCACGAATGGCATCTGCATTTTCTGCAATTCGGCTGAGTTCATTCTGGCTAACGATGGCTGCGTTAATGACGTTTGATGAGGTTGATGACTGACTGGTAACGTTATGCATATTTCTTCTCCTAAACGACATGTCCAAAAAGGGATTTCGGTAATGGATAATGAGACAGATTACGTTTACAGATGTTATGCAACTTAACAGCGTTTTCCGGCCACAGACATAACGGCAGACTGTCCTGGGCAAAGACCGTGTAATGGTCTTATGAGGTCAGATAAAGAAATCAAGTTTCCGGAAACCAGTTCTAAGTAACTTTGTTAATGCGCGAGTGTCAATATGTATTTAAAAACAGTAATTTTTGTTAATAGTATGTTTTTTATATGATGGGAAACTTATCTTTGCTGATCAGAAAGATATAACAGCCCCTGCAGAAATAAGAGGTATTGGCAAAAAATGCTTTCTATGTAACTCATTGTTTTTTATAAATTATGAATATTTTTCCTCTTTAAGGAAATTCACAAAGGTTAAGCTTTCTGCTTGTAATTGCTTCATACTCAAGCTAAAAAACATGAGTTAATCTTCATGATCAGCGCCAGTTGTTGGAAAGATACAGGCCGATCGGTTTACAGCTTTTCAATGTGAGAATCTGCTATGAACAGTCAAGATGAACCTGAATATGGATCCACCTCTGGTTCTGCTCTTAAACACCGGGCAGGCATTAACTTTTTCAGCGTGATTCTTTCTCTGTATCAGAGTACCGGACTTATTTATGGCTTTTGTGATGGACAGCCTTATACAAAAAAAACTATAAGCGGGGAAAGCAGTGATGGCAGTAAGCGAGATTAGCAAAAAAGATAGGATAGCCGTTTTCTTTATTCTCAACTCTTTTTTATTAACCGTGGCCCGGGGGTGCGTACTCCCATATATAGTAGTTTATATCGCTGCTGTTTTTGAGAGGGATATCACCATATCGGGGATAGTGCTGACTGTCAGTTCTGTCGCTGGAATTATCATCAGTTTATATTCAGGCAAACTGGCTTCTCTGAAAAATGGCTATTCCGTTTTACTTTCCCTCAACCTGGGTTTTTTGTTTTCATTAATATTGATTTCTAAAACTGATAAAATGCTTTCTTTCGCAATGTTTCTTATCTGTTTAAATTTATTTTATTCGTGTTATGAGATCTTACTCAAGGTTTTTTTTGCCAATCAGACTAACGAAACTTATAAAAGACGTTATTTTTCATCTAACTATCTGGCGGTGAATGTGGGCTGGGCCATCGGGCCTCTGCTGGGTGCTCTGGTGCAACAAACGGCCATGCAGGCGATCTTTTATTTAGCTGCCCTGATTTCCATTATTCCTGTGATAATTCTTATTGTGAGTGCCCGCACATTATCCGGTCTGACATTTCGTCCTGCTGAGCGTCATAATGACGCCGGTATACACTCAACAGGTCAGAATAATAACCTTCCTTTAATTTGGTTAACTATGGCCTCGTTTCTGGGCGCGTTTGTATATGGCAATCCGATCGCATACCTGTCGCAATTTATGATTAAAATGTATTCACAGGAGACTGTTTCTCATATCATTGCGCTGATGATGTTTGTTAACGCTGCAACTGTCATGATCTTTCAGCACTTTACGGTAAGGCTGCTCAGCAAAAAAAATCTTCACCTTTTTATAGCCACCGGTACGGCTTGTTTTATTCTGGGCCTGACGTTGTTTTTTTATGCCGGCGACCGCATTGTTATCTGGTGCATAGGAATGTTCTTTTTCGCTTTTGGTGAGGTAATCTACGTCCCTGCGCTGTTTATAATGACTGATTATCTGGCACCACCATCATCCAGAGGCAACTATTTTTCCGTACAAAACCTGGGCGCCACTGGCGCGGCACTAAGTCCGCTTGTAATGGGATTTATGTTCAGTGCACTCTCAGGCATGTCTCCCTTCATCATGCTTGCTGTTGGCGTTCTTCTGAGCTGCTTTATCATTACGCGGGTCAGCCTCGCACGTTCAGACGTATTGTGATAATAAGTGAGGACACGGCTATTCTGCCTATTAGACAATTATGACCACAAGTAACTTCCGCTTTTCGCTCATAGCGGACATTAGCCTGTTCAACGTCCGCTTTGTGCTGTGAGTTCAACTGATGGACGCAACACACTTATTGAACCGTTCTGCGGGTGATTCATAGTCTAGCGTTTTTCTCGGTCTTTCGTTGAGCTGTCTGGCAACGCTGTTTAGTCTCTGCTGACTGTGAACCGATAAGTCAGTTCCCTTTGGAAAATATTGTCTTAGCAACCTGTTCGTATTTTCATTTGAGCCACGTTGCCAGGGAGATTGAGGATCACAGAAGTAAATCTGGATGTCTGTTGCTACAGTAAACCGGGTGTGGCTGGTCATTTCAGCTCCCCGATCCCAGGTTAATGTTTTATATAGCTCAACAGGTAATTCCCGGGCTTGTCTGATGAGTGCAGATATAACCGTTATGGTCTTGTTGTCCCTGATTTTGGCTAACATAACAAAGCGGGAATGGCGTTCTACGAGGGTGATAATATAGGAGTTTTTCGAGCCCTGGATCAGATCACCTTCCCAGTGACCAGGGATGGCTCTGTCTGAGGCTTCCGGTGGCCTTTCGCTGATAGGTATCGCATTCGGGATTTTCCCTAACCCTTTCCCTTTAAGTGATGACGTTCGGGATCTACGAACCGCTCTTCCGCTTCTGAGGCATTGCTGCAGCTCTTTTTTTAATGCCCCCCGGGTTTGTATAAAAAGCGTTTTATAAATCGTTTCGTGTGACACATGCATTTCCTGATTATCCGGATAACAGCGTTTCAGCCAACCGGCGATCTGTTCCGGCGACCAGTCCTGATGCATCTTCTCTGCAATGATTTTACACAATGTGGGGCTTTCAATTAGCTTGCAAGGTTTTGGTCTCAGAGCATTTTCCCACGCAGCAGTATCGGCTTTTGCTGCACGGTATTGCTTGGCACCTCCGTGCCTCCTGACCTCGCGGCTAATCGTTGAGGGTGCTCTTGATAAGTTGGCAGCAATGTCCCTGATACTGAGTTTTGCTACCAGTCCTCTGGAGATCTCCTCTCTTTCATCAAGCGTAAGCGCTAATCGATGCCGCTTTCGAACGGGAGGACGGTAGCCCCCTGTCTGGTGGATTGTGGGCATGATGGAAGAATGAAATCTGTCGAACATTCTGGCGATATCATGCAGAGAATCACCTTGCTTATATCTGTCCCAGATAATCGCCTTCTGCTCTGGCGTGTAGTTAATCCGAGTTCTTCGTTTCATGACAACGTCCCCCCTTGATTAAGGATAGCGTTGCATCGAGCCATTGAACTCACAGCCAGAAGCGGACATTTTTGCTAAAGGTGATGAGTTACTGGGTCAGGCTGTGCAGAGTAAAAGCAATGAGCAACAGCCCGCCGGCAATGTTGACGTATTTTTTGAGCATTAATGGATTTGTTTTTTTTACTGAAAATATAAGTGTCTGACTGACAGCGACAAGCCAAACGCTCATGACCACGACATGTACTGTTGCCAATGTCAGATAGTTGTAGACGCCCCCCTGTATCCCTGCGAACTGCGAAACGACTGTCAGATAAAAAATAATGGCTTTAGGATTCAAAATATTAGCTATCCAAGCCTCTCTTAAAGTCACCGAATGTTTCGTAACAGCAAGCCCGCTGGCATTTGACCTTATCCCGCTGCGGATGAGCATTGCTCCTAACCAGAGCAGATAGGCGGTTCCGAAAACTTTCAACACCGCAAAAGTTGCTGGAGACGAGATGATCACAGCGGTTATACTTAGCCCTATGAGAACCGCATGTGTGTATATACCCAAGGCTGTTCCGGCAAGCGTTCTGAATAGTCCTTTGTAACCGCCTGCCAGAGCTCCATTCATAACAAGAGTGAAGCTTGCTCCGGGGGACAGTGCAACAGGGAGTAGTGCTGGCATAAAGCCATAAAGGTTTATTTCCATAGGTTTTGGATATTAATTGATGCTCTACTTGATTTCCATAAAGGCGCTTCGCCAGAAAGTGATATTTAAAGCAATTGGAATATATAAATCTTTGCCAAAAAAGTCCGCTCTTCGCTCATAGCAGACTGAAAATGTTACTGTAGACAGCTACGTGCCAGAAGCGGAAATTTCACATGAACTCTTATGCTAGTTTAATTAGGTTCTGACAATGCAAATCTGGAAGAGTAAGGAGCCCATTAGTGGAAGCATTCACAGTACGACGCATAATTGAAAGCGATCTGGACGATTTCAGGAAATTGAGGCTGGAGGCTTTGCGCCTTCATCCAGAAGCCTTTGGCGCGTCCTACGGCGAATGCAGTCAGAAGCCAATGCAGTTCTTTGCCGAACAGCTGCTGACAAGTCATGTTTTCGGTGGTTTTGATGCTAACAACTCCTTACAGGGCATGATTGGGGTTAGCAGCCACTCGTTACTAAAGTTGAGTCATGTGGCGAATATCTGGGGAATGTATGTTCGCGCCGGTAATAGAGGTTCTGGGCTTTCATCAAAATTAATGGATGCGGCGCTGGAAGCCGCCAGTTCAGCAAAAACCGTGAAACTGTCAGTGGTTACAACTAACCGGGCCGCGTATGCGCTTTATCGTTCCTTCGGGTTCAAAAAGTGGGCGACTGATGCCGATGCGCTATGCGTTGATGGAGTGTTTCATGACGAATTCCTGATGAGACGAGATACATAGGCTGATTCATAATCGGGATAGGATGTTTAATGTGAAAAAATCCAGCCCCAATTAGTCAATGTCCGCTGTTCGCTCATAGCAGACAAAGAGGCGGTGTTAGCGTCCGCTTTGTGCCAGAAGCGGACCTTGTTACCCACCCGTTAGATTAAACGTTTTCAGTAATACTTTTAGCTGTGTATTGCTCCCATTGGTCATTGCGTAATCCATTTTTTCAAGGGCCTGAGCTAAATAAACCGGATGCATTTTTTGCCGGTGTGTGTTAAGTAATTAAAAAGCCTGTATAAACGGAACGGTAAAGATGCATATTGATGAAATTCCTGCTTATTTATTGCAACACGACCGTTTTTATCTGACGGCTCCAGACCTGAGTCGCTCAGAAGAAATGCAAGGTAAACTCAATGAATTCAGTTCGTTTCACCATGAGTTTCTGCTCTGGTCTCCTGGCTTTCATTCGTTTTCTTCAGTCAGGGGTAATATGCTGGATGCAGCAGATAATTTCCTGAATGATAAAGAAGAGTATAAGTTTTTAATTATTGATCGTAGGTCAGATGAGCTACTAGGTTGTATAAGCTTATTCATAAGGAATCGAGCTATTCCTTATTTCGAGATCGGCTACTGGCTAGCCACGGATGCGATGGGCAAAGGCATAATGCCTGAAGCATGCAAGCTGGCTACAAAAATAGCCTCGGACTTTTTTAACGCTAAAAGAATAGAAATTCGTACTGCCAGACGTAACGTACGCAGTCAGTCTGTTGCATTAAAATGTGGGTTCAAACCAGAAGCCATATTAGCTTCTGATCGACTGGACAGCGCGGGAGTGATTGACGATACCTTCATTTATAAATACAGCCGCTGATCATACCGTGGCCTGAAGCTACAACGTCCGCTCTTTAGTACAGGCGGATATTCAACAATAACGGTCCGCTCTGTGCCATAAGCGGACGTAACGTACGGCTAGTTCTAGATATCTTGGGGCCGACATCTCAGCGCGGATTTCCGCTGTTGGTTACCCTGAACGTAAGAGAAAGGACTCGGCTACTAACGATCCCATTGTTACGCGGGTTGCGGCCATTTCGGTTTGTCCACTATGGCTTTTCGTTTGTTTCGAGTGTTGCTTGTTTCGTTTGTTTCGATTACTATTATGGGGTTGACGCATTCGTCAGTTTCAAAATTGTCACGAAACTGAACACGCGAAAAATCAGAAACCGAAATTAACGAAATTTGAAATTGGAAAAAAATCATGACTAGCTCAATTCTGGACAATGTAAGCCTTCCGGCTCAGAAGGAAATTGAGGTTGCGTTACGTGGACAAAGAGAACTGGCAACCTTTCTCACCACAAAGTTAGAAACGCAAAAAATATCGATTCACGATGCAAACGGCGAAAAACATCAGATCGAATTGCCAACCTCAGCACTGAGATTGCTAATGAACATCTTGGGTGAACTCGCTGAAGGGAACGCGGTTCAAGTTGTCCCCGTGCACGCTGAATTAACTACGCAGGAAGCCGCCAACATTCTGAATGTTTCACGCCCTCACATTGTGAAGATTTTAGAAGAAGGAAAGCTTCCACATCATAAAACAGGCCGTCACCGCCGGGTTCTTTTTGCTGATTTGATGCGCTATAAAGCTCAGCGTGAAACTGAGAGCAATGAAGCAATGCAAGAACTGGTTGATTTGAGCCAGGAACTTGGTTTTTATTAATGAATCATTCGCCTTACCCAGTCGTACTTGATGCCTGTGTCATTTATCCCAACATGCTCCGCGATCTGCTTATGGAGGTTGGGATGTCTGGTCTGTATCAACCCAAATGGACTGCCACCATTCATGATGAATGGCAAAGAAATTTGGTTGAAAACTTACCGGATTTAAAGCGTGAACAATTGAAGCGCGTAGAAGATCTGATGAACGAAGCCCTACCTGATGCGCTTGTAACGGGCTTTGAAAATCTTATGGAAGGGGTTTCACTCCCAGATCCTGACGATCGCCATATTGTAGCTGCAGCGATAAGATCCGATTCAGAGGTGATTGTAACCTTCAATCTTAAAGATTTTCCAAGGGAAAGCCTGGCTGAGTTTGATATTGAAGCAATTCATCCTGATGAGTTTATCGCTGACTTGCTGGATTTAAATCAAGCCCTAGTTCTACAGGCTGTCCAAAGGCAGCGAGACCGGCTAAAGAACCCCCCAAAATCAGTAGATGAATATTTTGACATACTACTGAAGCTAGGCTTGCCGATGACGGTTAAGGCTTTAACTGGTTATAAATTAATGATTTAGGGAATTTTTCGTCAGCAAGGGTGGGAAGGGTATTTCCAATTTCTAAATAAGAACCCCGCATACTGGCGGGGCTAAAATATTCAGTAGTTTGCGGATGCAGCTTTGCGAAGCGTAGAGAACTTTAACCAGTTTTTAGTCAAATCACATCAGATTTTTTTGTATGATGACCCATATTAACCAAAGTTTTTATACTTATAAATTGAAACCAAGTTGTCGCCCTGAGGGGCTATAGGTCTGTTGATACCGAAGTTGTCGCGTACAAATTCGGGCTTAATCATTGCATCTTCCAACACAGCTTCCCAAGAATGATCATCAAGCATACTGATAGCTTGTTGCATCATCCCTGGAGAGTCACCGGTGATGCGATCGTCCCCTTTCTCTGTAGATACAAATCCCTTAGAGTTGAGATGAATAAAGCCCGTCCTCATTTTTTCAGGGGTTATTAATCCTAACAAACAGGCGCGATATAGGGACATACGCAAGCTTATTTTCCAACGCACTTTGAAATCCTCCAGAGCGTTCCAATCCAAATGAGACCCCCGCATTTTGGGAAACTCATTAATAAATGAAACCCTTGGAATCATGAAAGCACTTGAAAAATGGTCCGCTTGGTTCTCGGTTACTTTATCGCCAGTAATTACCCCCTCATGTAGAACTAAGTGGCCTAACTCATGCCCTATATCTGAACGGTAACGACAAATGCTCTTTTTGGCGTTGTTGCGAATTATGATTGGACGAACATTGTTAACGGTAAAAGCATCAATTCTGTCATCAACATCTGAAACATGAGCAATTACAATACCTATGCCTTCGACGAAATTAGACATTGAGTTAATGGGGCCTAAGCCCAGCTCCCAATAACGTCGACACTCTTCAGCGATGCGTTCTATATCAGATGGCGATTGCGACGGCAACTCTGAGACATCCGGTAAATCTAGAACAGGAAACTCTACCTCAACCTCTAACCTGCGAATAAATTCATCCAGTATCTCCGCCCTAGCCATGACAGTATTCGCCAATGTCTGAGTTCTTGAGCGTTTACTGCGAAAATGACAATGCTCTCCATCCAGAGGATGGGGGCGAGGCGTAAAGAAAAATGATTCGTATACGCCCAAAACCTTAGCAAGTTGCGACAACATGGCATCCGCAGGCGGATAGCCCCTTTCAAGTTTCGAAATAAATTGCTTGGTAACACCGAGAGCGTTAGCCACATCCTCTCCAGACATACCTTTAGCTAACCTCGCTAATTTCACGCGGTCACCCCGGTACTGAGTGAGAGAATCAAAGAGTTGCATTTTTACCACTTTGGTCTCTGTCGTCTTTTTTGCTTCTGCGCTTGAGTTTAGTAGGGGGTATTTCATTAGGCGCTGGAAGCTGATTAATTTTATCTGGATTTAGACCTTCAGGTGCTGAAGAAATAGGCATAATTACTTTAGATATATGCTCATAAAGACTAACCTTGCGGCCCGTTTCATCCAAGCCAACCATGGTAATTATCCAAGTAGGAGGTGCATCTTTGTCCGTAACATCATCGATAAACCTTTCAGCATAAACGCGCCAAATTAAACTATTACTGGTATCTTCCTCATCGAAAATGGATATTTGGCGCTGTTCTTTCTCATTGCGGAGAAGGCGGTGGGTAATCCCCCCGAAAAACCGGTGTGTTCATAAGTAGAATTTTCTCGTAACCTGAACCGGGGAGATCTCTATGAAAAAATCACGTTTCACTGACAGCCAGATCATGTCCATCCTGAAGCAAGCCGAGGCAGGAACGCCGGTGGCCGAACTGTGCCGCGAGCATGGCATGAGCAACGCCAGTTTCTATAAGTGGCGTTCACGCTTTGGCGGGATGGATGCTTCCATGATGACCCGCCTCAAAGAACTGGAAGAGGAAAACCGTCGCCTCAAAAAAATGTATGCTGAAGAGCGTCTCAAGGCCGAAATTATTCAGGAAGCCATGGCAAAAAAGTGGTGAAGCCATCGCGTCGAAAGCAGATGGCGCAAGAAGCCGTCAGGAGCCGAAACGTCAGCGTGCGTTTTGCCTGCCGGCTGTTTGTTGTCAGCGAAAGTTGCTATCGCTACCAGCCGCAACGAAATGAAGAAAATGACGTCATCGCCGACTGGCTGCTCCGTATCACTGACAGTCAGCGTAACTGGGGATTTGGCCTGTGTTTTCTGTATCTGCGTAACGTAAAAGGTTTCCAGTTTAACCATAAAAGGGTGTACCGGATTTATTGCGGGTTGTCGCTTAACATGCGGATCAAGCCGAAAAAACGACTGAAACGGGATAAACCTGAGCCACTGATGGTGCCTGAAAGTGGCAACGAATGCTGGTCGATGGATTTCATGCATGATCAGCTATCGGATGGACGTTCTGTTCGTTTACTGAATGTTATCGATGACTTTAATCGGGAAGCGCTGGCGATTGAGGTGGATTTTTCCCTGCCAGCGAGTCGGGTGGTCAGAACGCTGGAGCAGCTCATTGAATGGAAGGGAAAACCAGCAGCTATCCGGTGCGATAACGGGCCAGAATATACAGGCAGGATACTGATGTCATGGGCGGCCCGACAGAATATAACCCTGCGTTTTATTCAGCCCGGTAAACCTCAGCAGAACGCTTATATTGAGCGATATAATCGTACAGTACGCTATGACTGGCTAGGGCAGTACCTGTTTTCCTCGCTGGATGAATTGCAGGACTATGCCACACGCTGGCAATGGTTTTATAATCACGAGCGTCCGAATATGGCATTGAATGGCTACACGCCGATGCAGCATATTCAACGCATGACCTGATTCTACTTATCACCTCCGTTAAAAATGGGAGGATTACCCTGAGCTGGAACATTATTGAAAAAGTAAAGGCTCATAATTTTTTGTTCCTTTCATATTCTATTTCAATGAGCCCTTTAATATAATCCTCATCTACATCATCATCTTCTGATATTATTCTTTCAACCCTATCTATTATTTTTGCAATCAATCTTGGTGTTGGTTTTTTGTCAGAGCAGAATTTTTTAACTAATATAGAAATTGAAACTGCTTCATCAAGTACAATAAAGTCTTTTTGATTTGCTATCTCTTCTTCAGATGGCTTTCTAACATCCATGTAGTTGTTTTTATTCAGGAATTCTAAACCTTCAATAATATTAGGTATTGAGGGATTATCTTTATCATTGTTTAAAACTAAGTGACTTTCTAAGAAAGATCTAGCCATCATAGTGTACAGAGCGTTCCTGAAACCCGCTCTCTTAACAAGTCGCATTGCAAAACAAATAACAAAAGGAAATTCAAGGCCTTTCGCGTTATTTATATTAGAGATGAAAAGCTTACCTTCTTGCTTGGATTTTGTTTCATGTGAAATATTTGATTCCCAGCCAAATTGTTTTTTTACTTTGGATTCCAATGAGTGAATGTGATCATAGATATAATTACTAGTATCAAGAAAAATGACTGCTATATCACCTGCCTCTAAAGAGGGGTTACGGGTTTGAATACTTTTTATAATGTCTATAATTTTATCTGGGCCATTATCCGTACCCTCTAATAAATGAAGGTCAGTGCTTTTATGATCTTTAGGGATGTCTTCAAATCGCCTTAAAAGATCCCTTGATAATTGAACCCTATCCCCGGTTTGATTATATTTATATCCACATGAGTCCCATTCAGGTTCCTTTAACCATCTCATAACTGGATTTTCGAAAAGGCCCATGCCTAATGCATGTGAAAACATAAGGTTCTTAGGGTCTGTACGATAGCATTTTTTAAGGACTATATCTGCACGATTAACGTTATCGCTAATAGGCATAAATATGTTTTGAAAAACGTCTCCTGCTACATATACTTTTTTAGAAGTAACCATTTCACAAAGATCAATAAAGCTTTGTGGGAAATCCTGGCTTTCGTCTACAAAAACGTAGTCAAGAGCTTTCTTATCCGAACGGCCACTACTCTCAATATCTTTGATGGCTTTTTTACATAAACTATCAAAATCACCATTACCAAACCCGCCGAATGGGATTTCGTAGAAGAAACAAATGTATCTGTACATGCCAGAAAAAGGATCTCTACTTTGTCCCCATGAATTGAAACAAAAAAGCTTGCTGCCCCATTCAATCTGTTTCTCGACTCGCATAAAGTCAAAAAACTCTGGGATTCTGGATCTCATTGTGGAAGCCAGGATTTTGTTATGACAGGTAAAAGCAATTTTAGAATCTGTGTTTTTAGAATAAATTTCTTTTAATTTGTGCAAAAGAAGTTCAGTTTTTCCTGAACCAGCCAGACCTTGTATGACAGTTTTTTTTCCGTACCCACTTTGGAAAACGAAACTAGTCTGGTCGGTATCAAATAAAATTATTTTAGATTTAATTGTATCTAATAAATTATTTGCCTCAAGGTTAATTCGTGAGGTGTCATTGATACTACCAACAATCAACGAAATTATTAAGTCGATGATTCTGCTTTCTTTGATTTCAACTTCAAGTTCACTGAAGTCGATGTCATCACGAGGAAGAGCATCAAACAGACCTTGCCAGGATTTTTTCCTTCCTATTTTTTCCCTGTATTTGAATTTTTCCGCTAAAAAAGAGACATCTTCCAGAAAATCTTCCTGATACTCTTCAAAAAGTTTTTCGTCGTCTCCCAAATCTACAAAAAAGGGTTTTATGCCAGACGAAAATACTGCGATAGCCTGATCGTAATCATATTTTACGTCCTCATTAGATAGCGGTCGGCAAAGAATATACGTCTGTTTTTTATATTGTTCCGCATAGTCGTTTATGAGCTTATCAACCCCAGAGCTTTGAGCGAGCTCTAGCGCATCCTGTGAGTAAAAGCAGTAACTAGACATAAAATTCCTTTTAACATTTGTTGTATTTGCAGTGTAAATACAAATATGTATTTACGTTGTGTGTACTTCTGATTAGTTATCTTATAAAATACTACTCTTTAGAAAACAAAAATTCACGCTGCAAAATTGATTAGGGGAAGAGGTGTGCCGATAAATTTCAGTCCAAAAGTTGGTGAAATCCTGGAATGTAATTTCGGGAGTTATCCTCTGGGAGCAGATGGAAAACCGGTGACTACCTTTTGGGATGGCCACCTGCCACCGGAAATGGTCAAGAACCGCTTGGTTGTTGTTCTGAACGGTAAGATAAACGGAAATGCCTGCATCATCGTTCCACTCTCTTCAACATGCGATCGGGATAAGCTGCAGCGGGGTATGCACGTAGAGATTGGGGAAGCCGTGATTGAGGAATGCCGCTTCTTCTCTCAGCGTACCCGGTGGGCTAAAGCGGACCTCGTTCAGCAGGTCAGCCGTTACCGGCTCAACCGCGCCAGAACGGACAGAGGCTATCTGAACCAGTGTCTTGCCCGGGAACTCGTTGCGGAGATTCAGAAAGCAGTCATCAAATCGATTAACGCATCCTGGATGCTTAAAGAGATGTCCTGAAGTTGACGGCAGCGTCAGTTTCAGGGATAATTATCCCGTAGCCCATAGAGGCCCTTAAGTTTTATCCCCTTTGAGGGACCTGCAAAACCCAGCCATCCAGCTGGGTTTTTGCCTTTCTGGCATCCGGCTAGCTGTTAGTCTCCTTCCTGCGGACGATTAGCGTCCTGATAAATGCTGCGGCAAAGTGCAGTGCCAGCTCTGCGTCATACTCCAGAACGCCGGAGTCTTTATTGCTTCCGTGCCTGACGGCTGGCTCTGCGTTGGCATAAGCGTAAAATTTTTCAACAACGTCTATGAGCAATCTTGAGACGCTACGGTCCTTCTTCATCATTTTCAGTGCATCTCCCAGCGTTGAAGCATCCGGGTAAAAGGTTTTGCATATGCTCTCGATTGCACTGATGGACTCTTTAATGGAATTTTCAGCATCCCGGTGCGAGCCTAGCGCGAAGGCACGGGCTTTGCGAAAGTGCATCCTCGCTGGCGCGAACTGATCTGCAAGCCTTTCCTCTGTACTCTTTACTTTCTCTTCAAGAAATGGCGGCAAAGGCAGTTCCAGCTGGCCAGACTCATTCATTTTCCAGTCGACATTATATTCTGAGAAAAGCTCATTCACTCTCTGGCGGTAAGCTGAAAAAGAATAGGACTCGTTTTTCCTGCTCTGCGAAAAGTTATCCTCATCATCTATATCAATTATCCTCTCGGCCACCGCTTCTACAGTATCGTAAAAACGGTACCAGGGTATGTTCATCACCAGGTTACGAAGGACTTCCATCGCAGGGGTATTATTCAGGTAATAGTCATCAGGTTCCTCATCGTCCATAACGAGTATTTCATTAATGAGGTCATACACAGGAACAGGTTTATTTTCCGGTATTAATGACATGGCATCATAGACGAGCCTTTCCAAGATTTTTTTAAAATACAGCTTTCTTACCCATTTAGGTGCGTCATCCCGGAATGTCTTATTTATGAACTCCGGATCATATCCATGACGGTGTGAAAATTTCATTCTGAATTCCTGTAGAGGTACCGGCTTCATAAGCAGGCGGCAAAGAAATTAACAGGGATTATGCCACTCAGTTCTCTGCAAATCCTGCGGGTTATTTCCGTTCTGACAGCCCGTCCGAACTTTATAAAATAAAGAGTGCCCCGATTTCACCCTCTCTGTCTGCGCTAAAGCCCGCTCTACCTGTTATCAGCTGACGGCATGGCTGTTTGGTGTCGGTCAGATCCGTTCTCAGAGCTGCAGCACTGGCTTGCCTTTACCAGTGAGGCTATCACAATCCAATTCGGTTTTTCAGGTAGAAAGCCGAATCATGTCTTCTGCCGGCTTTTGTCGCCTATCCTGGGTCTTTTGACATTACCGGACACTATATGGTGTATCCGCCAGCAGAAATACTGTCTGGATGGCGCCGGAACAGCATTCCCCACTTGCGGTTTTGTGTGCATTTCTGCATAAACAACCGAATCATAAAATCGCGCCGGGAGAATTACCGTGCGGGACTCCGCCGGCCCCCTGCCCTATCATGGATGACTTCATTCGCCACCGGGATACTCATGCTTACGCCGCCCCTGAAAAATGCGCAGACGACGCTACGTGAATTTTCGGCCCCGTCACCCCGCCAGACATCTCAGATTTCGCACAGCGCGATCACGCCATCGATTGATTACCGGCTGGCGCTCGCCGTGCGTCGTGAGCTGGCCAGCGACGACTCCCTGCCCCGCTACCTGCTGGCGCCGGAGGTGGTGGTGCTGCTCGGTGCCGTTCCGGACCTGCACCGCCGTATGCTGTTTGAGTTCATCTGGAACACCGGCGCGCGCATCAACGAGGCGCTGGCCGTCCGTCCGGACGACATCGTGCTGGACAGTGTCCGGCCTCACGTGCGCCTGGTGACACTGAAGCGCCAGCGCAACCCCAAGCCCGGCAAGCCGCCCGCCAGTGCACAGCGGCGGGTACCGTTGCTCGATGAAGGATTCGTGGCACGCCTGCGCGATCACCTGGTAACCTTCTGCCCTAACCGCCGCCGGCCGGTGTGGGAAGGGCGTGGCGGGAAGCCGGTCACTGACGACACTGCGCGAAACTGGCTCAGCGGTGCCGTAGCTGCCATCGCCCGCCAGGGGATTTCCCTGTCGCTGCCGGACCCGACGCCCCACACACTCAGACACAGCTACGCTATGCACCTGCTGTACTGCGGGATCATGCCTGCCGTGCTGCAGGGCTGGTTAGGTCACGCCGACTTTCGCAACACGCAGATTTATATCCGCGTAATGCACATGGAAGCGGCTGCGGCAGGCAGCCGTCATGTCAGCTTTGGTATGGATGCGGCGGAAGCTGCGGCGCTGCTTGGCCCCTGAATCCCATTAGTCCAATACGGCGTAAATACATTTCTGTCTTTACGTTGTATTTGCGTCGCTAATTTTTCTTCTGCAAATTGATACCGTTCTGTTCTCGTACTTTCTCTATACATAGCTGTCATCACAAAAACGACAGTGCATAAATGTCATATGAATACACTGTAAATACAAAATTGTATTTACAGTGTAACACTATTGACTTTACGCAGGTCGCAGGTTATAAAGATGATGTTGGCTTTACGATGTAAATACGATGGTGTATTTACGGTGTGTGCATATTTAAGGGGCGAGTATGATTGTTGTTTTTGGTTCACCAAAAGGCGGCGTGGGAAAGACCACACTGATCGGCAACCTGACGTCACTGCTGCTCTCCCGGGGCCGGAGTGTGGTGGTGCTTCGCGCGGATAAAAATGAGGAGCTGTCTGACTTCTTCTCCCGTCGGGAGGAGGCCGGGCTGCCCATCTGCCCGCTGCACTCAGCCTGGGGAGACATTTCTGGTGAGATGAGGCGCCTACAGAAAATGGCTGACGTCGTACTGGTCGACACTGCCGGTCATGACAGCATGGAGTTCCGCAGTGCGCTTACGGCTGCAGACGTACTGCTGTCGCCGGTTCGTCCGTCTTCACAGGTTGAAGTGGACAACATGAATAAGGTAAATGAGGTTGTCCGGTATGTGCAGGCGCATGAGAATCCGTCGCTGAAAGGGTATTTTCTCTTTAACCGCTGTAAACCCAAAGCCACTGACGCCATCGAACTTGCCCGGTCTCTCAGCGCCAGCCCCGATTATATTCCGGCACTTCGTACTTGGATCAACCAGCTTGATGTATTCGAGTCTGCCTTTAACCTGGGAGCCGGTGTGCATGACGTCAGCAGTGCAAGTAGCCTCAGTAAAGCCCGGGCACTCATCGAATTGATGGCTGAAGAAATCGGGCTGTAAAGCATTTGTAAATACAATGCATTGATGTATGCTTTACGTTCTTAGCCCGTGTGTTCCTAATACCGCATACTGATACGACCTATAGGACTGCCAGTCTGGGCCGGGCAATGCCGGACTTTCCGGCAATAAAAATTCACTATTTTTACGTTGTATTTATTTTGTATTTACGTTGTAAACTAAAGCGGAGAGATGTGATGGTTAAACTCAAGATCCCCTCGAAGGCTGCGGAGCCCGCAGTAGCGCCACAGGTGGCTGTTCAGCCTGAAGAACCCCGTCAGCCGGCGCAGGTGAAAGGCAGCACTGCGCGCTTTATCCGTCAGGGTGATAGCCGCCCGGTCAGGCGCACACTTCCTACTAACTTCCGTCTTCCTGCAGATATTATTGACATGCTGGAAGAGGAGGCACTTCAGACGGGGCAGAACAAAACGACCATTCTGAAGGCCGCCATCCTGGCCTACTGCACAAGCATGGATCAGAACGAAAAAAACCGCTGGCTGCTAGAGGCACCCCGATACTGAGAGCTGCATTATTAGTATGTATGGTAAGTGTAAATACGAATATGTATTTACGTTGCATGTACAAACCCGTATTTACAAAGTATTGCTTTCAGAGTGAGGATGTTCGTAAAGGAAAGGTCGATGAAGCGAATGATATCGTTAGTAGCCGGATTTTTCGGCCTGAAAGTACTCAGCGCGCCTGAAAGAAAAAGCGCTGCTGAATGGGGGTTCCTGCTGAGCACACTGTTTATCGTGCCGCTTTTTTTCATGCATGATGCCAGTGAGCTTGTCAAAATCGGCATGCAACTGCTGTGGGGCGCCTGCGTTTCGCGCGCAGCCTTCCTGGCTAACGGCGGCTGGAAGAAAAAAAATCCTGATCAATGAATGAATAGCGCAAATGTAATGATGAAATTCAAGAATTACTGACACAGATGCGTGCGCCGGGGATTGTATTCAAAACGTTTACCCAGTCAGCAGCTATGTTTAGGGGCCCGTCCGCAGGCGCCATTCGGCCTTTGATGGCTGGCTTCATCAGCTTTCGCGTAAGGACAGGGTTCTGCGCGGACGATACTTCCGCGGAAAGCGCCCGGATATACCCCTGATCATTGTGGATGAGTTATGGCAGCAGCTTTCCTGAGAATGCAGGGTATCAGGCAGACGTAAAGTATGCTGTGCCCTGCAGGCCCCATCTACATTACGCGTGCCACCGGTATATCACTCCAGCGCGTGGTCCACGCCGGTGAGAGCATGTCCCGCTTCATTTTCCATTCCGTATTCACGCCCTGACCGGCAAACCACACACTGCCGAGCCCGGATTGATTGATCCCGTCCAGAACCTTCATCAACTGTGCGCTATTCGCACGTGGCTTATCCTCATCGAACAGGTTGAGCTGACTGACGCCGTTCGGCGTAAAGTCATCGAGCATTATCCCGGCCTTCATGTAACGTCGTCCTTCAAGCCATATGCGGTCGAGCGAACGCATGGCCACCTCAATCACATCGCGCGTGTCCTGCGTCGGAATAGTGAGGCTCTCGCCGGCACTATTGCCATAAAATATCTCCCCCTGCGCATGCGGCGAGGTGCGGATAAAGACGCTGATACGTCGGCAGAACTGACGCTCTTTTCTGAGCTTCTCCGCGGCCCGGGTTGCATACTGACACAGCGCCTCCTGCATCAGCATCTTTGACGTAATTCTCTCGCCAAAAGAGCGGCTGCAGACAATCTGCTGTTTCGCCGGCACAAACTCTTCGAGTGGAATACAGGATTCACCGTTAAGTTCCCGTACAGTACGCTCCAGCACCACGCTGAAATTCTTACGGATAAGGGCAGGGTGAGCGCGTGACAGCTGCAGGGCGTTTTCAATGCCCATCAGATTAAGGCGCTTGCCGATGCGCCGGCCGACGCCCCATATTTCCTCCACGGGCTGGTTCGCCAGCAGGGTGGCGGTGCGCTTCGGATTACCCGGCGTCAGCGCTAATACACCGCGGAACTGCGGCCACTCCTTGCTGGCCCACTGTGCTGATTTGGCCAGGGTTTTTGTCGGCCCCATACCCACGCCGACGGTAAGGCCGGTCGTAGCCAGCACATGTACGCGCAAGCGCCGGCCAAAATGTTCAAAGTCTTCACAGAAATCAATGCCGGTCAGGTCCAAGAACATCTCGTCAATAGAATACTGTTCCACGCGAGGCGTTATCTCTTCCAGCGCGGTCATTACGCGTTGAGACATACAGTAAGTTAAGTGGAATGCAACATTGAGTGAGTAAACTTTAATCAGTGATAATGCTGCCAGAGGTGAACGCAATGCTGATTCCACCGGATGAACATTTCCTGTTACTGGCCGAGCGCTGGCTGAAACTGTTATCCAATCTGGGACGAGCGCAGGCTACGCTCACAGCCTACCGCAGTGCCCTCTACCATTATTTTGCGTTCTGCAGCCAGCGCAGGATCGAACCTCTAAAGGCCCGGTTTGAAGATCTGGCCGCTTACATCAGCCCTCAGCTACCCGGTATGCCTTTTCCCGCGGCCAGCGCCACGCTCCAGCTCCGCCTGTCTGCGATTCGCCTCTGGTATGACTTTCTGATGTATCTGGATCTCTGCACCGTCAATCCGCTTCCCCGCTCCGGCACGCCTGGCATGCCGAGTGCCGGCCGGGGGCTGGTTCCCCGCCTCGTGAAGCTGCCGCATATTCCTGACGATGCGCAGTGGCAGTCTTTTCTCTTTTATGCCGCCGCTTCACCGCTCCGTGACCGCCTGATGCTGGCATTAACCTACTACGGCGCGCTGCGGCGGTCTGAAGTCACCTCGCTGAGTATCGAAGACTTCGATTTCGCGCACCGTCTTATCCGTATCCGGGCAGAAACCACCAAGAGCCGGCGCGAACGGATAGTCTGTTACAGCCCGGCAGTAATGCCCGTGCTGGCAGCTCACCTCATGCAGATGAAGCGGACCGGAATTGCCAGAGGTGCCCTGTTCCGTTCCTGGTCCGATCGTAATCAGGGTGCGCCACTTACCATCTGGACCTGGAGTAAAACGGTACGGAAATGGGCGCTGGAATCCGGGATGCCGGATATCTCAACGCATACTTTCCGACACCTGCGGCTTACACACCTGGCCCGCGCAGGCTGGAAGCTGCACGAGCTTGCCACCTATGCGGGACACCGCGACCTGGCCACGACACAGATTTATATTCATCTTTCTGGCAGGGATCTTGCTGCCAGAATGGCAGGCGCGATAGAAACGGCAGACCTCAGGATGGCGAACCTCATTTTCTGCGCGGAGAAATAGCATGAGCCCACGCACATCGATTGAAAGCAGCTGGCGTCCCTTCGACATGACTGAATACCGGCTTGAGACGTCGCTGACCTCCGCTGAACGGACGGCGCTGGTCAGCTCCCACAGCCGGTCCGGTATATTACGGATGAAGCCTGCGCCGGACCTCATCAGGCCCCTGACGGACATTGCTGCCGGAAGCGGATGCGGCAGCAAAATCACCGGGCTGGTGATGGCCGGATTGCTGCGCGAAATGCATGCAGCCGGCATGCCCTGCTGGTGCTGGCCTCAGGCACGGTGGCAGACGCTCTGCCGGGAAGTCAGGGAGGGGCGTCCGTTAATGGCCGCCTTTGCCTGGCATCTGGCAGATTTGCATGACCCGCTCAGCCTGCCCGATATCCGCAAACCCGCGCTTTATGCCTCTGCCATTTTTGGTCAGACTTTTTATCATCAGGAGCTGCAACGGCTTACCGATACGCTGACGGCGCTGGGTTATGCCCCGGCCAGCCAGAAAAATCACATATCAGGCATACTCGCAACACTGATGATAGTAAACAGGGATCCACGGCTTGAGACATTTACGCCGGACCTGTTGTGGCAGGTCCAGTCCGGCATGGACGCAGGGACCTCCCGGTATGTCGGGCGGGTTTCACACGGGCTCGCCGCGCTGGGAATTATCAGCGCCCCGATGAGGATGCGAAACTACACAAAATGGTATGAAAAACCGGTGGAAGGAATCGATCCGGCCTGGGTACACTGGTGCCGGCGCTGGCGGGAAACGTCGGTGCTCAGGCCGCGCACCTGTGAAAGCCAGTACAGCTTTATTCTGCGCTGCGGCCTCTGGCTGACGAAGGAGCATCCGCAGGTTCGGGAACCGGCAGACTGGACGATGGAAACGTGCGCCAGCTTCATCGCGGCGGTAGGCCGGATGAAAGTGGATGAACTCCAGCTGGGCACAGAAAGGGGCACCCGCAAATCGGTGCGCTCCGGCGAACCCATGATGCCGCATTCCAGGGCGCATTTTATCTATTCACTGCGCCGTTTTATGATTGATTACGAAAACTGGGGCTGGGGGCGTCTGCGCTTCAGCCCTGCCCGCCATCTTTCCACACCGGATACGTCCCTGTTCCGTCGCGGCGTCAACCCCCGTGTTATTGACGATCCGGTCTGGCTGAAGCTCATCTGGGCCAGCCTGAATCTGCGTCAGGAAGACCTGCTCACTGAAATACATTATCCACTTGCCATGCTGCAGGCGATGGCCGTCATCTGGACCCATGCGGGGGTGAGGAAAAGTGAACTGCTCCGCCTGACCACCGGGTGCATTGCGCCGCAGGCGGACGATATTGTGAAGGAAGACGGCAGTATCATCCCGGCCGGAACGCTGTGCTACCTGCATATCCCTGCCGGAAAAACTTCAAAAGCCTTTATTAAACCCGTGGCGGCCGTGGTGAAAAAATACGTCGATCTCTGGCTGGATGAGCGCCCGGCAGAACAGGCTATGCTAGCCGACGAGCGGACCGGTGAGAAAGTCCGGTTTCTGTTTCAGTACCGCGGTAAGCCAGCCGGCGGTGACATTCTTAACCGTACGGTGATACCGATGCTTTGCACACGGGCGGGCGTGCCTTCAGAAGACAGCGGCGGAACGATAACCAGCCACCGGGGACGGGCATCAGCGGTAACCGCACTGGCCAGCGTACCGCAGGGCATGTCGCTGTACGAACTGATGCAGTGGACGGGGCATTCAACGCCTCAGTCCACCATGCATTATCTGCGTATTCGCCCGACGCAACTGGCCGCCTCGTTCGTCAAAGCAGACAGGGTCGCTCACATGATCAGCGTGCTGATTGATCACGATCCTGAAGCCGCCAGCCTGACCGGACCCGCTACATATTATGATTTAGGCGATTCGTACTGCACGAATCCCTTCTGGAGCAGCTGTCAGCACCGGATGGCCTGTATCGGCTGCGATTTCAACCTGCTGAAGGACAGCGCGCGCGGGCTGATGCTGGAAAGCAAAGCCTCCGTCAGACGTTACCTTGAAGAAGTTCCGCTCACACCTGATGAGAGAGCCATCGTGGAACAGGACGCAGAGAAAATAGAACAGGCTCTTGAAAGACTGCCCCTTAAACCCGAAGGGTGAAAAGGGCCGCTTTGTGCTATGAGTTCAACTGATGGACGCAACACACTTATTGAACCGTTCTGCGGGTGATTCATAGTCTGGCGTTTTTCTCGGCCTTCCGTTGAGCTGTCTGGCAACACTGTCAAGTCTTTGCTGGCTGTGAACCGATAAGTCAGTTCCTTTTGGAAAATATTGTCTGAGCAATCTGTTCGTATTTTCATTTGTGCCACGTTTCCAGGGAGATTGAGGGTCACAGAAATAAATCTGAATGTCTGTCGCTACAGTAAATCGTGTGTGGCTGGTCATTTCAGCGCCACGATCCCATGTTAATGTTTTATAAAGCTCAGCAGGTAATTCCCGGGCTTGTCTGATGAGTGCAGATATAACCGTTATGGTCTTGTTGTCTCTGATCTTCGCCAGCATAACAAAACGGGAATGACGTTCTGCGAGGGTGATGATACAGGAGTTTTTCGAGCCCTGAATCAGGTCACCTTCCCGGTGACCTGGAATGGCTCTGTCAGCGGCCTCAGGCGGCCTTTCGCTGATAGGTATCGTGTTCGGGATTGACCCTAATCCTTTCCCTTTAAGCGATGACGTTCTGGATCTACGCACTGCTCTTCCGCTTCTGAGGCATTGCTGCAGCTCTTTTTTTAATGCTCCCCGGGTTTGTATAAAAAGCGTTTTATAAATTGTTTCATGTGACACATGCATTTCCTGATTATCCGGATAACAGCGTTTCAGCCAGCCGGCGATTTGTTCCGGCGACCAGTCCTGATGCATCTTCTCTGCAATGATTTTACACAATATGGGGCTTTCAATTAGTTTGCAGGGTTTTGGTCTCAGGGCACTTTCCCATGCAGTAGCATCCGCTTTTGCTGCACGATATTGTTTTGCACCTCCGTTCCTCTTGATCTCGCGGCTAATCGTTGAGGGAGCTCTTGATAATTTGGCAGCGATGTCCCTGATGCTGCGTTTTGCTACAAGCCCTCTGGATATCTCTTCTCTTTCATCTAGCGAAAGCGCTAACCGGTGTCGCTTTCGGACAGGGGGACGGTATCCACCAGTCTGGTGAATAGTGGGCATTACAGAAGAGTGGTATCTGTCGAACATTCTGGCGATATCATGCAGAGAATCACCTTGCTTATATCTGTCCCAGATAATCGCTTTCTGTTCGGGCGTGTAGTAAATGCGCGTTCTTCGTTTCATGGCAACGTCCCCCTTGATTAAGGATAGCGTTGCATCGACCCATTGAACTCACAGCCAGAAGCGGACATTGATAACAAGAATTGACCCAATCTACGTCACCATTCTTTGGCGATTAAGATTGTTAGTGAAATCTCCATCAGCAAAGAAAATCAATATCAACCTCCGCTTTAGGCCCTGAAAAATTCGACCGGCCTAAATGCTTTCAGTCAAGACAAATATCGCTTTGTCTTGATTCGGCTAAATAGCTGCTCGGAATAGTAGATCACTTTGAGGGAACTCAGTCCGGATTGTGCGATCTGATCAATCGCTAAACATCACAAATCACCAACCGGACTGAGCAATGCCGATCATAGCACCCATTCCCCGCGACGAGCGACGGCTGATGCAGAAAGCTATCCATAAAACGCGCGATAAAAATCATGCACGCAGACTCACCGCCATACTGATGTTGCACCGGGGAGACCGCGTCAGCGATGTCGCCAGAACGCTCTGCTGCGCACGTTCATCCGTCGGACGCTGGATTAACTGGTTTACGTTGTCGGGTGTCGAAGGCCTTCAATCCTTACCCGCAGGACGTTCCCGTCGCTGGCCGTTTGAGCATATCTGCGCATTGTTACGTGAGCTGATAAAACACTCTCCCGGCGATTTTGGCTACCAGCGTTCACGCTGGAGTACAGAATTACTGGCAATAAAAATCAATGAGATAACCGGCTGTCAGTTACATGCGGGAACGATTCGCCGCTGGCTGCCGTCAGCCGGGCTTGTATGGCGCAGGGCAGCACCAACCCTGCGTATCCGTGACCCGCATAAAGATGAAAAGATGGCAGCCATTCATAAAGCGCTGGACGAGTGCAGTGCAGGACATCCGGTATTTTATGAAGATGAAGTGGATATCCACCTCAATCCGAAAATCGGTGCCGGCTGGCAACTGCGCGGGCAGCAAAAGCGCGTAGTGACACCGGGACAGAATGAAAAATATTATCTGGCCGGGGCGCTACACAGCGGCACGGGAAAAGTCAGCTACGCAGGCGGGAACAGCAAAAGTTCGACGCTGTTCATCAGCCTGCTGAAACGCCTTAAATCCACGTACCGGCGGGCAAAAACCATCACGCTTATCGTGGATAACTACATTATTCACAAAAGCCGTGAAACACGGCGCTGGCTGAAGGGAAACCCGAAGTTCAGGGTGATTTATCAGCCGGTTTACTCGCCGTGGGTGAATCACGTTGAACGACTGTGGCAGGCCCTGCACGACACGATCACCCGCAATCATCAATGCCGTTCAATGTGGCAACTGCTGAAAAAGGTACGGCATTTTATGGAAACCGCCAGCCCATTCCCCGGAGGAAAACATGGTCTGGAAAAAGTGGAGCGGTATTAGGCGCAGCTATTTAGTATTTTCCCTCGCCGTAACTGTTAATGTTCTTTCGACAACAATAAATTACCATGACCCATTTCAACTCCAGTTCCCGGGTTGTAGACTGCTGAGACTTACCCTTCCATCTGCCCGTTAGAAGTTCTCATCTGCCCTACAGTCTGCTTTATTCGCCCAGGCACCAAAGCACGTACTTATCACAAAAATCAGAGATGACCTGACGATATATCCATAAAAAATGGTCATATCTTGACAAGATAGCGTGCTCATAAATATGGTGAACAAATGTTGAACATTTGACGGTGCCTACATGGATATTAACGCTGTAACTGACATGCTGTGTAAAAACGTGGCTATCATGGAGCCAGGTGATGGTCTGCAGGCAAAATTGCTTACAGCACTGAAAGAAGATCGCCGCCTCGTAATCAAATTGGGATTTGACCCTACTGCGCCTGACCTACATCTGGGCCATGCTGTCGTGCTTCGTAAACTCCGGCAGTTTCAGGATGCAGGACATCGCATTGTAATCATTATCGGTGATTTTACTGCGTCCATCGGAGACCCTACTGGACGGAATAAACTGCGCCCTCCACTTGGAGAGGACGATATCGTCAGAAACAGTCAGACTTATATCGATCAGTTGGGTAAAATACTGGATATCACGCGGATCGAAGTTCGACGAAATTCGGAATGGTTTAATGCGATGCAGTTTGCAGACATTATTAAACTCGTTTCCCGCGTGACTTTAGCGCAGATGATGCAACGTGACGATTTTAAACAAAGATTCCAGTCATCTTCACCGGTGCATCTGCATGAACTCCTCTATCCTGTTTTACAGGGATATGATTCTGTCATGATCCACTCTGATATCGAACTTGGTGGAACCGATCAGCTGTTTAATAATCTGGTCGGCCGGTCCCTGCAGGAAACCTTTGGTATGCCAGGCCAGGCAGTCATTACATTACCCCTTCTGCCGGGTCTCGATGGGCAGGATAAAATGAGCAAATCAAAAAATAACTATATTGCGCTCATGGACAGCCCCGAAGACATGTTTGGCAAGGTGATGTCACTGCCTGACACGCTGGTGCCAGATTATTTTCATCTTGCAACAAACCTCCCGGATGAGTCTGTTAGTCGCCTGCTGGCCGAGCGCGACAGCGGTCTCCACCCCATGACGCTGAAAATAACTCTGGCACACACGCTGGTCAGTGAATATTACGACGTGGAGGCGGCAGAACGAGCTAAAGCCCATTTCCAGCGCGTCTTCCAGCAGCATTGTCCAGCAGAGGAGGACCATGAGCCCCTTTACATCAGCGATACGCCGGACATCAGCTTGCTTGACCTCTGCAGCCGGGCCATCCTCGATGTCAGTCGTTCTGAGCTCAGGCGTCTCATCCGTGCTGGAGCGGTTCGGATTAACCAGGAAAAGCAAGCTGATGAACACCTCACTCTTGTTCCGGCCAAAGGCACGCTTTTGTGGGTGGGTAAACGTCATCGGTACATTATCCGCTAGGCTGGGTCAGACACCGTAGGGCGTCTTGGTGATTTTCACCAGCTTACCTTTTCGTATTCCCTCAAGATAGGGGCATGCAGACCCCAGTTCCGTTTCCCAGAAGTCTCTGTCCTCGAGAAGTCCAAGTATCAAAGGCAGGTGTCCATCCTGTGAGTAAATACTCCCTCCCGGTACCAATCTGGGATAGATAGCAGCCAGACACTGTCGCGTTGAGAGCAGAAGGTCCACATCCAGATACGCTGCGGCAACGGGTGAGGGGCAGGTTTTCATCGTGTCTTCAAACCACCCCGGAACAAAGGTGCAGGCGCCGATATCTCCGTAGGTGGCCACGTTGCGTCTGACTTCCTCAAGAGACCCGCTGAAATCGCCTTCCTGAAAAATGACCTCACGTCCTTCAATGCTCATGCCGTGCTTTTCATTATGTGCAGGCAATCCTTGAAAGGAATCAAACACCACAAGCTGCCTTCCCGCGAGTCCAGCAGCGATACTGAACTTCGCCGTGCTGGATCCTTTATAACACCCGGCTTCAATGATGCACCCCTCCAGGGTATCGGGAAGGGATAAAATCTCGGTGGCAAAGGCGATGATATCCTGCGTACTGTGCGGACTGATTAGCGCTTTGGTTATCAGATAATGCTGTTCAATAAAGGCTTGCTTCTCCTCTAATGAGCAGCGCACGGATGGATCCTTCAGGAAACGTTCAACCAAATTTGCGTGGGGATCAATCCCCTCACGCAACATGGCCTGGATTTCCTCAGGAAAGTAGGCCTGGTAGGGTAATGATGGCTCGTTATTCATGCAGAGTCCTTCATGTCATATTCCGCAAAAAGTCCCTGAGCTTCAACATAGGCCGACAGTTTCTGAGCACGCGTTCGCACCTCTGGTAGAGTTGCCGCACTGGCAAGCTCCCGAATTCTATTGCGCTGCAGGGCGCACCAGGATAAGGCTTCTTCCCGCCGGGATGGATAGACGTAGTGGTTGACCCGCTCAATGAGCTCAGGGCGGAGGATAAACTCACAGTTTACCAGCGCATACAGTTCATTAAGCTGATCCTTGGTTACGGCATCAGATACCGTAGGCAGGCCATAAGGTGCTGAGGTACCAAAAAGATCGGGACGGGGGCGGATGTTCAGCTTCGTGCCACCGTCACCCAGTTCCTGGAGCAGTGGGATGCGCCTAAGGGCCCTTTTATATTCGGTTGTGCCAATGTCAGGCGTAAGGATGGCGGTGGCCAGGAAGAAAATGGGTAACTGTAGCACGCGGTCTAAATCTTCCAGAATACTGGCCACAGTATCGTGTGGTGCACCAATTATGTAGCCGCAGACAACGCCAATGCCGGCCGCATCAAGAACGTTGACGGCATTGATGTTCATTTCCACCGTGGTGGCTTTGTTGTAATAGTCCAGGCTTCGCTGATCCATTGACTCCAGGCCCAGAAAGACTTTTCGGCACCCGGCACGGTACATCCTGGCAGCAAGCCCAGCATTCATGACTTCAGAACGGGCATTGCAAGTCCACACCATGTCATAGCCGGCGAGCATCTCGAGCAACTCATCCAGTTGTTCGTGTTGCAGGAGATCGTCATCATGAAACTGAATAGAGTCGTTGCCAAAACCAATCAGGTGCTTGATGTCTCCCTCAATCAGATCCACCGGCCGCGAAACGAGCTTACCATGGATCAGATAGGTAGAGCAGAAGGTACAGCGGGCCCGGCAACTCTGAGTGCAAATGTAAATCTGCTGCGAAATGCCCACGGCTTTCCACCAACGCTCACGTGATTCCCCGGCCAGACTGGTATCATCCTGTATGAGCTCATACGCAAAGGCAGGGGAAGGTATATCAGCAATGGATTTGTCAAAAACGGTGTCGCCCATGGTGGTTTTGCCGTCAGCTTTGAAACAGATCCCGCGCGCCTCTTCCCCTACGCCAAATCCTGGTTCCAGAAAATGACTTAGTATATGCCTGAGCGCGCCACCACCTTCTCCGCGTACAACGAGGTGCGCAAAATCAATTTCAGGTGCAACCGTCGGATGTGCCCCCCCCACCATGATGCAGTGCTCACTCGCATCCATCAGGCCAATCATCGCGCGCGTTCTTTCGAATGCCAGGGAATAAAGGCTGACCAGTACAAACCGCGCAGCGGCCGGTTTGAGCCAGTCGGAAATGGCCGCTGCGAGTGCGGCGTCATCCGCATAATTGTCTTCATCGAAATATTTAATATCAGGTTCAAAAGGAATTCGCCCTCGTTCAAAATCCACCTGTGCGGACCGGGCAAGATTTAGCAAACCCAGCGATGCATACCGGGCCGCAAATTTATCCTGCCGCTTGTCGGCCGCCCCCATCTGAGTGGTTCTGAAACCATGGTGCACAAGGGCAAGCCGAGGCGCTCCCCCGTTTACCGAGAAGCGTCCATTTTTGAGTAGCGAGATATCCAGCATGTTGGCCTCCTAGGCGCACAGCGGGCTGCGGTCGTTTTTGTCCCAGCGGTCGAATTTAGGATGTGGCTGACCAGCTAATTGCGAGCGGGCATTAAACCACTCCCTGACCCACTGGTGGTGATCCTGCATCACCGCCCCAGGCATCGCCCTGCTTCGCGCCAGGAACCCTGGAAACCATTCTCTTCCTGTAGGTTCTCCCGCCGGACAATAGCGCAGGTCAAAGCTCCAGCGTCCGCCGTTACTGACATTCGCGAGGGAGGCGTGCATGGTCAAAGGATGCAGGAAGATGACATCACCTGGGCTTACAGGCAGCGCCAGGAACGCTTCCCCAACGAGCGTATCGGGAATCCCCTGCAAATGAGGCTTATCACAGTGATGCACCAGCCCCTGCTTGTGGCTACCGGGCACAACAATCAGACAACCATTTTCAACGGTGGCTTCATTCACCGCGAGCCATACGCCGAGCATGTTTGTGTTATCTGCATCGGGGGTAACCACGGCCAGGTCTTGGTGCCAGAACGTTTTTCCGGTCAGCGTCAGCGTATGGCTCTGCGTCTCATCAGAAATGTTCTTCTGCGGCGGTTTAATACGCATATGCTGAACGGGGACTGAGTAAATTTCAGGGCCGATGATTTTTTCAATGGCATCCAGCAGTTCTGCATTTCGCAGCAGATTGAAAATGCTAACATCGAGATAGAGGGGAGAATCGTGAGTAATTTTGTCTTCAACGGGCAACGTAATATCAAGATGCTGGAAACAGTTGCCATCGGTCTGCTGCATGAGCGATAGCATCTTGTTCTCCGGTGTCTCATTCGCATCGTAATCGGTAATCACGCCAGCTTCCAGCCACTGTTTCGCCAGTTCGTCACAATGCCGGCTGTAGCCAGCCATTACGGGGCCCATGACCGCCGCAGGGGAAAACACGTTTCGCAGTACTGCAAATCCCTGCATTTCATAATCTGTCGCCAGACTGTCCCACGTTGAATGCACCATATCTGTTCCACCTGTACGTCATTTATTTTGTCTTCATCTCGCTGCGCGAGGCATCCTGAAGCTCATAGAGGGATTTAGGAAAGTCTTTCGGGGTATAAATTTCTGGCTCTGGCCCCCCGAATCTGGCGGTCCGTTTTTTTTCGCCGCAGAGGTGGTGCGTTAAGCGTTCCATCCCAACCAGTTGGCTACCGGTGTAGAGCGGAAAGGCATCCGCTGCTCGGTATTCAAAAATTAAGGTACTTCTGGGGGAGTCAGAGGTATTGGTCGAAGAGCGGTGAGGTGTAAAAGGGTGCAGAAAAATAGCGCTGCCCGCACCGGCTGGCAGACTTATGACGGGACCATGCTGGGCCTCATTGATCGTTTCGGTGATCATGCCTGCAAAGCTGCCATCCGGCAACGCGTGATTGAACGTCCTGTGATGCTGACCACTCAGGACCTGCAGGCATCCATTCTCCTCACATGCGTCATCAAGATATATCAGAACGCCTACCAGACTATCGTTGGAGTGCGGGAAGTAGGTATAGTCCTGATGCCATTCCACCACGGCCCCGACTTTTCTGGGTTTCATGTTAAGTTTGCTGTGCTGAAGTGCGATGTCCGGGCCAAGTAAACTGCGGACGTAATCCAGGATTTTGTCTGAGGTGGCTAAGTTTCGGAAGGCTTCATGCTGCTCAAAAGGGTTGAAGATACGGCGCGGAATGCGCCTGCCATCAACTGGCTCCTTTTCAAATTCCAGTAAACTATCATATTGCCCGGTGCGTTCCGCAGATTGCACAAGTCCGTCGATCACAGCTTTGATTTGTGCAATTTCTTGCGAATCAAACAGGGAATCGACCAGCATATAGCCGTTCTGCCTGTATTCACGGGTGTGTAAGAGTGTCTGAGGGAGTGTCATACTTAACATTGTTGTTCTCCTGACCGGGATTAAACGGTGAGCCGGTCAGGGTGACCAGCTCACAACCGGTCTTATCAGGAAACCGTACTGCCGAGGGTCAGCGTGACGCAGCGAATAAATTCAGTGGTAACGCCTTTGCGACCTTCAAGATCAACCACAGTGGTAGTACCGTATTTCGGGCAAAGCTCATAGAGCAGTTCAGGCGACACCTTCGCACCCAGCGAAGCCAGTACCGCGGATGCCGTTTCAGGTTTGAAGTTCATGCGCGCAGCATGCTCAGGCAGCGCATCACGAATACGCTGGAAGGTCCCCTGGTTGTCATTCAGCAGCTGCTGCAGATTTGTATCACTGACATGAGACAGGGCGTTGTCGAAATCCGTCACGCCTCTTAGTGCCAGTAAGCTGACGTCTGAAGCATGGTAAGTGGCAATTGCGGCCGGTCCGGTGAGGGACTGGGTTTTAGCATAGGCGAGTGAGCGGATTTCATGATGGATTTTCTCAGCCACATCCGGTGTAAATCCCAGCGCCAGGGCCATTTTTTCCAAATCGCCTGGGGGTAAGGCAAACATGACACCTTCCCATGAATCAGTGAGTTCCATCGCTTTTGCACGAATGGCATCTGCATTTTCTGCAATTCGGCTGAGTTCATTCTGGCTAACGATGGCTGCGTTAATGACGTTTGATGAGGTTGATGACTGACTGGTAACGTTATGCATATTTCTTCTCCTAAACGACATGCCCAAAAAGGGATTTCGGTAATGGATAATGAGACGGATTACGTTTACAGATGTTATGCAACTTAACAGCGTTTTCCGGCCACAGACATAACGGCAGACTGTCCTGGGCAAAGACCGTGTAAGGATCTTATGAGGTCAGATAAATAAATCGAGTTTCCGGAAACTAGTTCTAAGTAACTGTGTTAATGCGTGAGTGTCAATATGTATTTAAAAACAGTAATTTTTGTTGATGATATGTTTTTTATATGATGGGGAACTTATTTATGCAGATCAGCAAGATATCACAGCCCCTGCAGAAATAAGAGGTATTGGCAAAAAGTGCTTCTCACATAAATCCTTGATATTGTTATAAAGTATGATTATTTTCCCTCTTTGAGGGAATTCACAAAGGCTAAGCTTTCTGCTTGTAATTGCTTCATATTCAAGCTAAAAAACATGAGTTAATCTTCATGATCAGCGCCAGTTGTTGGAAAGATACAGGCCGATCGGTTTACAGCTTTTCAATGTGAGAATCTGCTATGAACAGTCAAGATAAACCTGAATATGGATCCACCTCTGCTTCTGCTCTTAAACACCAGACAGGCATTTACTTTTTCAGCGTGATTCTTTCTCTGTATCAGAGTACCGGACTTATTTATGGCTTTTGCGATGGACAGCCTTTCACAAAAAAAACTATAAGCGGGGAAAGCAGTGATGGCAGTAAGCGAGATTAGCAAAAAAGATCGGATAGCCGTTTTCTTTATTCTCACCTCTTTTTTATTAACCGTGGCCCGGGGGTGCGTGCTTCCGTACATAGTAGTTTATATCGCTGCTGTTTTTGAGAAGGATATCACTATATCGGGGATAGTGCTGACTGTCAGTTCTGTCGCTGGAATTATCCTCAGCTTATATTCAGGCAAACTGGCTTCTCTGAAAAAGGGCTATTCCGTTTTGCTTTCACTCAACCTGGGTTTTTTGGTTTCATTAATATTGATTCCTAAAGCCGATAAAATTTTTTCTTTCGCAATATTTCTTATCTCATTAAATTTATTTTATTCGTGCTATGAGATATTACTCAAAGTTTTTTTTGCCAATCAGACTAATGAAAATTATAAAAGACGCTATTTTTCAGCTAACTATCTGGCGGTGAATGTGGGCTGGGCCATCGGGCCTCTGCTGGGTGCTCTGGTGCAACAAATGGCCATGCAGGCGATCTTTCATTTAGCTGCCCTGATTTCCATTATTCCTGTGATAATTATTATTTTGAGTGCTCGAACATTATCCAGCCTGACATTTCGTCCTGCTGAGCATCTTCATGACGCCGGTATACACTCAGCAGGACAGAATAATGATCTTCCTTTAATTTGGCTAACTATCGCCTCTTTTCTGGGCGCGTTTGTATATGGCAATCCGATCGCATACCTGTCGCAATTTATGATTAAAATGTATTCACAGGAGACTGTTTCTCATATCATTGCGCTGATGATGTTTGTTAACGCTGCAACTGTCATGATCTTTCAGCACTTTACGATAAGGCTGCTCAGCCAAAAAAATATTCAACTTTTTATAGTCACCGGTACGGCCTGCTTTATTCTGGGCCTGACGTTGTTTTTTTATGCCGGCGACCGCATTGTTATCTGGTGCATAGGAATGTTCTTTTTCGCTTTTGGTGAGGTAATCTACGTACCTGCGCTGTTTATAATGACTGATTATCTGGCACCACCATCATCCAGAGGCAACTATTTTTCTGTACAAAACCTGGGCGCCACTGGCGCAGCACTAAGTCCGCTTGTAATGGGATTTATGTTCAGCGCACTCTCAGGCATGCCTCCCTTCATCATGCTTGCTGTTGGCGTTCTTCTGAGCTGCTTTATCATTACGCGGGTCAGCCTCGCACGTTCAGACGTATTGTGATAATTAGTGAGGGCACTGCCACTCTGCCTATTAGTCAATTATGATCACAAGTAACTTCCGCTTTTCGCTCATAGCAGCCATTCAAATCCGAAATAAGCCTGTAGATTTTCCATTCCACATAAACCATGACATGAGCCAGCGGGTGATGCGGGTGCTTGAGGAGCTGTCACCGGCCGTGGAGCAGTACAGCATTGATGAAATGTTCCTGGGCATCGCCGGCATCGACCGTGCCATGCCGTTTGAAGATTTTGGCCGACAGGTCCGCACCCGGGTCAGGGCCGTGACCGGCCTGACGGTGGGCGTGGGAATGGGCCCGACGAAGACGCTGGCAAAGAGTGCCCAGTGGGCCAGCAAGGAATGGCCACAGTTTGGGGGTGTACTGGCGCTGACGCCGGGTAACCCACTACGCACAGAGAAACTGCTGTCGCGGCAGCCGGTTGAGGAGGTATGGGGTGTCGGCCGGCGCATCAGTAAAAAGCTCAACGCGATGGGCATCATCACGGCGCTGGACCTTGCACGCAGTAACACCGCTTTTATCCGCAAAAATTTCAGCGTGGTACTTGAACGAACGGCCAGGGAGCTGGCCGGCGAATCCTGTATTGCGCTGGAAGAGGCGCCGCCGACAAAGCAGCAGATTGTCTGTAGCCGGAGCTTTGGCCAGCGGGTGACAACGCTGGACGCCATGCAGCAGGCACTGTGCAAACACGCCGAACGGGCCGCAGAAAAGCTGCGTCAGGAAGGCCAGTTCTGCCGGCATATCTCCGCTTTTATCAAGACCTCCCCGTTCAGCCCGGGTGAGGTGTATTACGGTAACGTGGCCGGTGAAAAGTTGCGGGTGGCCACCCAGGATACGCGGGACATTATCGCGGTCGCGATGCGCAGTCTGGAGCACATCTGGCGCGATGGCCACCGGTACGCAAAGGCCGGGATCATGCTTGGCGATTTCTGCCCGTCAGCACAGGCCCAACTAAGCCTGTTTGACGAGTACCAGCCGCGGGCCAACAGCGAAAAGCTGATGACGGTGCTGGATAAAGTGAATAATTCCGGGTTAGGCAAAATCTGGTTTGCCGGTCAGGGCGTTGATCCTGACTGGCAGATGAAACGTGAAATGCTCTCCCCTGCCTGGACAACGCGATGGAAAGATATTCCAACAGCCAGACTGGCTTAATTCGAAAAAACCGTCTTCTCAACAAAAGGGCTGTAAAAGATGGAATTGACTGCTGCAAATATTACTCTGTTAGGCATATCAGGTTCGCTGTTAGGAGTATTACTGACTTCCCTGATTAACTGGTTAATCGCCAGAGATGCACGCTCCAAATCTTTCCATGAGTGGAAACGGGAGAAACTTCTCGTAATGATTAACGGCTTCTTTGAGCAATTCAGAATGGACAGTATCACGGGTAGAGAGTCAGTATATGATTCTGATCCTGCCATTGCCTTTGACGCAGCTTACAAAAGCTACTCAGTCAGCGACACAAAAGCCTTGCAGCTTTGCCTGTTTATGAAAAAAAAAGACAGCAAAGTTTTTATGGAAAAATATGAAAAATTTAAAAAAGCCGCAGCCAGTGATATTCAGGATAATTATATGATCATGTTAAAGGGCGACCCTTACGAATACTTTGATAAAAGGGAAGATCATGAAGAGCTGACAGAAATCATTTTATTCCTGTCTTCTATAATTGAAAAGATGAAGTAAAAGTCTGAACTTAAAACATAGGTTAATACCTTCAAATCAAAATTGTAATACATATGCATTACAAAAAAACTACAAGGAGTTGATATGGGTAGTGTTAAGAATGAATGGATCGAGTGGGAAATGGAGCAGCCACGAAGAGACTGGATCATGGAGGAGTATGGTCTGGGGGAAGAAGAGGAAGGCACAGAGGCATGGCAAAAGGCAAGTGAGGACTACGACCGGCAACTTGAATCCGGAGCCTTAGATTTTGATGAAGACTGGTTCACGCCCGATGAGCTGACAAAGCAGGCTCACAGAAAATTTACCAGTACACATGACATATTTTTATTGCAGATAACAGATATTATTTCATTAATAAATAAACAGGACAGCCCACTCTTCAATAAAATGAGTATCTCTTATGCTGTTACGTTAATGGAGACCTGCCTGCAGGACATGCTGTTATCAGTAGCGGTGGCGTCAGACGATTACAGACGCAATGCGCTTAAAAATCTCACAGGCCTTAAAGACGAGAAAATACCTATATCAGACTTGCTGGACATGGACAATATCGCCTGGCTGGATAAAAAAATACTTGAGGACATCAGTAAGAGACTCTTCCACAAGATAACAAACGTTGTAAAAATATATGAGGCCGTATTAAATAAAACGATGGCCGCAGAGGTCAGGCTTACTGTACCTGAACTTAATGTCATCATGGAGTTGAGACACGATATTGTTCACCGAAACGGCAAAACTCAGGACGGTAAATCAAGAGATATATCAGCTGAAGATGCAAGGCTTGTAGTTGAGCGTATACGCGGCTTTGTTGAGAAAATTTACGGCTGGCTGATTATTAATGTTTATTTGGATGACATCTGAATAAACACCCGCTCGCGGCGGGTCTTCCAGTATGCGTCAGATTTTAACGTGGCGTTGCGCACCGGCCAGCATGCCATGGCGCCGTTCCAGCGTCGCATCAGGCGTCCACTGGCGATGGCTGCGGTTCTTCTGCGCAGACGCTATCACCATCCGCTTCAGCTTCGCCGGTGCCAGTTTACCCGCCTGCCCTGCCTGCACCAGACGTGTCATTTCACCCCGGATCAGCGCCTCGGTATTCAGGTTCGGTTTCATTCCGGCCAAACGTGACCGTCGGCGGTTAAACCTGACGGCAAAATCCAGCACGGCCCGGTATTCACTCTGCAGCTGCGGCACGTCAGGCATGACCTGCGGCTGCACGGGCTTGTGCGCGGCGCCGGTTTCATCAGCGTTAAAGTAGTGTCTGGTGGCCATAAGCCCCTCCGGATGTTGGACTGGTTTCATTATACCCTGCCTGCACAGAAAATGCGCGTTCTGCCTGTCACAGGGTTTTCACCAGAATTTTGGCCCGAATCGGGCAGCCGCGTTTCTCACGGCTGCGATCGGCCGCAGTCAGCTCGTAACCCTGCTGACGATAATGAGGTACAAGCGCGCGATCGGGTTGGCTCACGGTGACCTGCATGGCGCCATAAGCGTCCGCAAAACTTTCAGCAATGATGAGCGCCACCGGCAGAATGTAGCCGGCCAGCGGATGCGGATAAGGACTGCTTTCCACATAGCGCAGGTTAACGTTGATGCGCCGGCGACTGTGACGCGCCAGCATAATGCCGCACAGTTCGCCGAGACAGTGAATGGTCACATCAAGCCTGTCGCGACGTTTATTGTGATGGCGCAGCCAGTTGAACGTTATCTTCTGACGCTCAGGGTGACTGCGCCAGGACAGGCGCACTCTTTCACAGTCTGCCGGCGTGATGTGCGCCAGCTCAACGTCATCAACGGGCAGCACGTCACCAAAAACGATGGCGATTTGTACACGCGCCAGCGCCAGCGCTATCTCCCTGCGTTCCAGGTGCTCCTTCTCTGTGGCCATCGCTGACTCCCTGTTTATCCTGAAAAATGTAATACACTAAGTATATCAAATGTAATACACAAAGAATACACTTGAAATACTCTTGTATTACCTATTAAGTAACTCCGGTGCCCACTCCTGAGCATCAAGCGTGAAACGAATGCCCAGCTGCGGCGCCACATCAAGCGCAAACACCTTCAGATACACCTCGGTGCTTTCGTAGCGTTCATGCCCCATATAGGTCTGCACCACCTTCGGCGGCACATGATTGAGAAAGAGATGCATCGCGTAGCTGTGACGCAGCGTCTTCGGGCTCAGTGGCGACACCGCAAAGACCATTCCCGCATCGCGTGCACGCTCCTCCGCCTGCTTCAGCCAGCTCCAGGCCGTTTTGCGGCTGCTGGCGAACAGCGGCTGACGTCGGCCGGGACGAAACGTCGCCAGATAACGCCGCAGATCGCGCACAAACACGTCATCCAGTAACGGCACCACGCGGGCAATGCGCTCATCCCTCGCCGGCCGCCCGCGCCCGCGGTTACGCTGCTTGAGTGTACGCAGCCGCAGACAGGGGCGCGGCCCGTCCAGTTCGATGTCTTCCGGCGTCAGGGTCAGCGCCTCGGTAATGCGCGCGCCCGTGTTCCAGAGGGTGGCAAACAGCATCCGCTGACGTTCGTCGTGGATATAGCTGAGCAGGACCGCCACCTCCGGCGCCAGCAGGTAGTGGGGCAGGTGTGGCTGTAACAGGGCCATGCGCCGCAGCGCAATCGCCGTCTGCCAGCTCCGGGACGGCACCGCCGCCCCTTCGGTTGTCATCAGCACAAAGCCTCCTGAAATACAGTTGTATTACATACGTAATACTTTTGTCCGTCACACCGGAACCGCATTAGACAATCAGTGCAATACGTTTGTATTACATATGTATTCCCACGGTGCGCTGTGTGAATTCTGCAATCGTTACAGGGGTAAGAGGCCGCAGATTTCAATCTCCGCGTTATCGCGCTTTATGCCTTATTCTGACGTCCGCCGGCGCCCGGCGCCACCGGAATAATTCGCCACGGGCAGAAGGGCAGGGTAACAAAATCCAGTAAAGACCGGTATCCGTTACGCAGAAAAAACCACGTCAGGACAGTCTTGCGGGCAGGAAGAGGGAATAATGCCCGCACCAGGCCAGTACCGGTGCGGGCGGGCGGTGAAAAGAGGGCAGAGAGGGGAGGGCGGGTAACCGTATACCTGTTTTGTTACGTTGCACAGGAACAGGCCGGTCGGACGCTGTTTAAGCACGGTCAGGGGGTTAAGACGGTAAAGCCGGATGCTGCCAGGCGGATCTCTTGATATAGTGAAACCCTTCAGTACGGCAATCGAAACAGGGATGCACCTATGATAGAAAGATTTCTGAAAAGGGAAGGGTTAGTTATTGCTATCGGAACCATGATGATTTACGCCGCGGTCTATTTTTTTGAACGTGGATATTGCAGCGCTTTAAACATCCCTCTCGATTACATCGAAATATCAGTACCGACCGTAGCAAATGACCTGCTCTACTTATATTTGTTTATATTTCCTGTTGCTATAACGTCCATGGCGATAATGGCAAAAGCTGAAGACAAAAATAATAAAGGATTATATGCACTGGCTCCTTTTTCGTGCTGGCTTGTGTACTCAGTAGTGTTGTTCTTCTATGTGGAAAAAACATTACAGTCGGCGTTTATGTGCTGGTTTTTAGGCGGCCTTGTTTTTTGCCTTGTCAGATACAAAGATGATTTTAAAGAAGGTGATTCTCCTTTACGCGCTCAGACCGCGACAGTGATTTTGATTTCGATGGCTATGTTTTTGTTCAGCTTTACATTTACTATCATTGGTCGGTCGCATGCTGAAGCCGGTAACTTTGAGGTATACAAAAATAATGATAATAAATACGCACTATTGAAAGTATACGGAGAAAATGTATTCATGCAGGAAATAAAGGGTGGTAAGAGAGTCAGCGAGATAACCTACTTCAACGCGCAGAATATGACGGGAATGATAATAACGGGTAAATAGGCGCAGACTGTCAGTGCCCGACATCTGCAGGTATCAGCCCTTCAGCACACAAACCGGCTTTTATCGGGCAGGGTCAGACAGGCCGGAAACGCATTTGCTGCGATCCCGGCCGGTGACAGGTCAGAGATACTCTTTTACCATCTTTACCAGCTTCTCAGGTCCGGCCTGATTGGCAAGATAAAGGGCGGCGCGAAGGATAGTCGAATCGGTAATCGTCTTGCTGGGTGCCAGGTCCTGAACGGCGCCCGTCAGCTTTGCGCACATCAGCTTCTCATCCGCCGTCAGGCGTACCGTTTTCGGGGCCTCACTGGTCGTTCTGTTACGCCTGGTTCTGACATTGGTAAGGCGGCTTTCCTGTTCTGGCTTGGATGCTGCAGGCCTTTGTACCTGTGGTCGTTCAAGTTTTCCGGCCATCAGAGTGCTCCTTCTTTAATAGTCATAATTTCTTTTGCCATAGCCCGGTAGTCGTTCAGTACCAGAGCACCACGCTTATAAAAATAGAGAGGCTTACACACCACCTGGGCCTGGGCAATGTTCTCGTCGGCGCGTATACGGGTAGTAAGCACGTTATTTTTAAAGCGCTCGTTCCCTTCAAGTTCATCCTGCAGGAATGTATTCATCTTCTTCTTGGAACTGTTGAACTCGTTCCGGAACAGGCTGTAATTAGAGAACTTTTCTTCTTTAATCTCATCCAGATAATCCAGCACGGTCTCTGCACCAGTCAGCGAGAAAGAACCGCCATCTATTGGGATAATGACATGATCCGCGATATACGCTGCATTGGTTGAAGACAGGTTCAGCGCCGGCGAGCAGTCGATAAGGATAAAGTCGAACTCGCTTAACACCGGCTTGAGGTGGCGGAGCAGAATTTTTTCCCGATGTGGCCTGGCCATACTGTTTTCCATGACGCGCTCAAAAGAGGGGTCGGACGGGATCAGGAAGAGTCCCGGAATATCCTCCCCACCATTTTTGGCGGGGATAATGACATCACGTACGTTAAATTTCTGATTGCTGTACAAATCGCAGATTGTCGGCCCAAACTGAGCATAGAATTTTTTGCCATGCGTCAGCACCTCTGTCGCGTTCGCCTGCTGATCGGCATCGACAACCAGCACGCGATTTCCCATCAGGGCAAGGGCGACGGCAGTATTGGTAGTGGAAGACGTTTTACCAGGCCCTCCTTTATTACTCATTGCTGCAATGACGAATGCCTGCAAATCCAAAACTTTATCAGCCATTTACAACCTCACATGTAATTCAAAAGTAATACAGATGTAGTTCTACTATCTGCCTGAAGCAGAGAAAGGTCAAGCGATTTAAAATACAAATGTAATACATTTTGAATACATATATCGGCTGAGGGGCCTGCCGATTATGTGCGGGGGTTTACTGAGTGTTTTATGATGGAAGCCGGCAAAGGTAATGAGCGCCACGTTCTGACGTGCCCATGACTTCAAATCCCCGCTGCCTAAGCATTCTGTTCATCAGGGCAGAAGCGGGATAACACCTGGCTGTAATTCGGTGCTGTCCGTAACCCTCAATCGCCAGGGAAATCAGAAGTTGCCCCCCGCCTTTACCCCGCATGGGTTTTGCAACGTGTACCACAAATATCTCGATACAGCGTGTACCGGTAAGATCCTCCGCTGAACGCACCCACATAAACCCGGCCGGCCGTTCATCAGACGCACGAACCAGCACCACCAGGAAGTGTGCCGAAGGCTGACCGACGGCGTGCAATCTGAGCACCTCTCTGACGTCCTTCTCAAATGATTTGCTCCCTCTGGCCGTCAGCAGATCGCTGTGAAGGTGCCTGTCCCGGGCGCTTTCCTCACACTGCGTTATGAAGAACGGGATATCCTTGAGCGTCATGTTTCTGACGGCTTTGTTGAATAAATCGTGTTTAGATAAAAACTCCCCCTTTCAGTCACTTCCTCAGGCAATTCGTACACTTTCTGGCATACCTGCTCGCGTCATTTTGTTTAAGGCACGGATCATGGCCATCGCTTCTCCAACCTGCGCATCATTATCCCGCAGCGTAAGATGCCCACCGAACAGTTGTTTAACACGGTACATCGCCGTTTCTGCCACCGAACGTCGGTTGTAAGCCGTGTGCCATTTCCAGTACGCATTGCTCCCGGTAAGTCGTTGCCTCGCCACTGCCTGATTTCTGTCGGCATATTCCGGTGACCAGTAACCGGCGCCCGTTCGCGGCGGGATAAGCGCCTTAATTTTCTTGCGTCTTAGCTCGTCGTGGCAACGTTTAGTGTCATAAGCCCCGTCGGCGCAGGCGACCCTGATTTTCCGGTGCGTCAGACCGATCAGGCCCGGGAATGCCTCTGCATCCGTCACATTGTTCAGGGAAAGGTCAGCGCAGATAACCTCATGTGTACCGGCGTCTAACGCCAGGTGCAGTTTACGCCAGACGCGGCGCTTTTCCTGACCGTGTTTTTTCACCTTCCACTCACCTTCACCGAAGACTTTTAATCCGGTGGAGTCGATAACAAGATGGGCTATTTCGCCGCGGGTGGGGGTCTTGAACGGGATATTGACGGACTTCGCCCGTCTGCTGACGCAGGAATAATCCGGGCACCTGAGCGGAAGCTTCATCAGGGTAAAAATGGAGTCAATAAATCCCTGCGCGGCGCGCAGCGTGAGGTGAAAAACGCGTTTGAGCATCAGTACGGTAGAAATAGCGAGCTCAGAATAACGTTGAGGACGACCACGTGAAGACGCGTTGGGCTCGTCATACCAGGCCTGTACGGCCGACTCATCAAGCCAGAATGTCAGTGAGCCCCGGTTGACGAGCGCCTTGTTGTAGTCAGCCCAGTTGGTGATTTTGAACGTTTGTTTTGCCACGTGATACCGCTACAGGATCGGGAATGTGGTGATCTGATCCTGATTACGGCCAAAAGTTCGATTTATTCAACAAAGCCCCTTTTAATTATAAAAAGAGCATTTATCGGATATCCTTGTCTACTAATTGAATTTTCAGATGGTTATTTACCGCTTGCCGTACGTTCTCGTACGGTTGGCCCTCAAATCCCTAAACGGAGAAAACGATGAAAGCTGCAGTAGTGACTAAAGATAACCTGGTTGATGTTACTGACAGAGTGTTACGCCCGCTCAGGCATGGCGAGGCACTACTGACAATGGAGTGTTGTGGTGTCTGCCATACCGACCTGCATGTGAAAAACGGTGATTTTGGGGATAAAACCGGTGTCATCCTTGGCCATGAAGGGATCGGATTAGTTAAAGAGGTAGCAGATGGTGTTACGTCGCTGAAACCCGGCGATCGTGCTTCTGTGGCATGGTTCTTTCAGGGGTGCGGCCACTGTGAATACTGTAACAGCGGCAATGAAACCTTGTGCCGGGATGTTATCAACGCAGGCTATACCGCTGATGGTGGGATGGCTGAAGAGTGCATAGTGGTGGCTGACTATGCGGTTAAAGTACCGGATGGCCTTGACTCACCGGCTGCCAGTAGTATCAGCTGTGCAGGAGTGACCACTTATAAAGCTGTTAAAGTTTCCCAGATAAAACCTGGTCAATGGATCGCTGTCTACGGCCTTGGCGGGCTGGGAAACCTTGCGCTGCAATATGCAAAGAATGTTTTCAACGCAAAAGTCATTGCCATTGACGTTAACGATGAACAGCTCAAGCTCGCTGCGAGTATGGGCGCAGATTTGACAATTAATTCACGAAGTGAAGATGCCGCGAAAGTGGTTCAGGAAAAAACCGGGGGCGCCCATGCTGCCGTGGTGACTGCAGTCGCGAAAGCCGCGTTCAACTCGGCTGTTGATTCTGTAAGGGCCGGAGGGCGTGTTGTAGCCGTGGGTTTACCGCCCGAGTCTATGAGCCTCAATATTCCTCGTTTAGTGCTGGACGGCATTCAGGTACTGGGATCACTGGTTGGCACCCGTCAGGATCTTGCCGAAGCTTTCCAGTTTGCTGCTGAGGGTAAAGTGGTGCCTAAAGTAGCGCTACGTCCTCTGGAGGATATCAACACTATTTTTAAAGAGATGGAGCAGGGCCAGATCCGTGGTCGTATGGTTATCGATTTACGTCGCTGATTGCGACCTGGTTAACTTTATCAACCGGCGCAGCTATGAACCTTTCATTCTCGGAATGATGGTCGAAAAAACACCTGCATAGCTGCGCCCCAATCTCCTCCCAGCGTTGGCCGGAAAAACATAAAAATCACCCTGGCAACTTTTACGTTATTACCTTTTCTCTGTTGACAGCCCCGGTGAATGACATTTTTTATGGGTGACTTGGCAACCTGCAATAAGGTGCCCGTCAATCAGGGCTTCCTGACATTCTGGCCTGATGAACCGGACTTTCGGCCTGGTATTACGGGCCACCGCCTGAAGACGCTTACCTCCGGCGAGCTCGCGTGCTGTTAAACCACCAAGTGACCACACCGAGCAATTGCAGATCTTCAGGATAAATTACCGGGTAGGACGGATTCATTGGTAGCAAAGCGAGACATGGCTGCAATTGGAGACGTTTCACTGTGAACTCTCCATTCACTTCAGCTATAACGATATCGCCCTGAGAGGCCTCTTCAGCCCGATCAACAACCATAACATCACCGTCAAATAAGCCTAACTCCTGCATGCTGCTACCACTTGCACGAACGAAGAACGTTGATGCTCGCCGACGTATGCAGAGTTCATTTAGATCAAGCTCTGACTCGACGTAATCCTGGGCAGGGGAGGGGAACCCTGCGGCGCATGGGTCAGCAAATAGCGGTACTCTGAGCTGAGGGCAAGATTCCGGCGGGCACAAGATGGTGAGTGCGCTAAGTTTATCGCCGTTCATTTGTGAAAAGCCCTAAAATGATAATTTTTAGTAGTAGAAAGGTCATACATTCCCCCTTTTGATAAACACTGTTTTTATGTACAGTATTATATGAAGGAATTAGACTGGCAAGTGGTAGGGGATGTTAAAAGCTATTAGCAAAGCCAGCCCTATGAAACAGATGGAAATTTAGTCGGCGGGCTGGGTGGCCTTCAAAGATTCATGATGCTGAGGATTGGCACACAGATGCAAAGTGATTAGATTGTTGTAACTAAATCTGGGTAGGTTGTATCAGCTACTGAGTTTATTGATCGGAAATTGGGCAGCTATCTTCTTCACTTTGATGGCCTCTTCTTCAGGGATCCAAACACTTACGAAATGAAGTTTTCTACCCTCTGCATGTTCAAGTTCAGTGTAAAGGTCCCAGACTCTTTTCACGGCATTGCCTACATTTTGTTTTGATCTCGCTAAGTTGGTAGCTACGTCTGATTGTTTCTCATCTTTGACCAAGACCAGATAAGCTATCTGAGTTGTTATATCCGCAAAGGTTTCCATAGCCGGAAGAATACGATCCCATTCTTCCTGAGAAATCTTTCGTTTGTGCGCCATTTTCAAACCCTTTTATGTTCTTCAACTTAGGTTATTGCCCTTGCTCTACCAAAGTCAACGGTAGTCAACGATAGATGATAATCTGAAACTCTCTCGATCTAAATCTGAAACCGTGAGGCGGTACAAAACTTGTTTTTGTGCCGCTGAGGGGTTGACCGGCTGAGCGAAGCGAGGACGGTTACAGTGCTCAAGCGAAGTTATACACTTATCCACAGTGATAATTTTTAAAGGCTTTTTTGGGTTTTTTAAGTATTTTAAAGGCTTTTTAGGTCGCGTAACCTATTGATAAGATTATCAAAACTAACCACCTTTGTGGGTATTTGCCCTATATCATGTGGGAATTCGCATTACTTAATATGGGAACCAACCCTACTTGCTATGGGAATTAGCCCTAAACCGTATGGGAATCTGCCCTATATCAGGATGTCGAGATTTAATGTGTTGACTTGTGTGTATTCTTCGGTATTGTGGGGTATAAATATTTACCCATACAAGGTTAAGTATATGGCTAACCAATTGAAAAAAAAGATTAATGTCAAACAGTCAAATGAGTTGACAGAAGCAGCCTATCATCTCTCATTGAAGTCAAAACGTGTTCTTTGGTTATGCCTTATGCAAACATATTTTACAGATGATAATGATGATGCAAGCCCAGTATTCAACGTGGCAGTATCTGATTACGAAGACATTTTCAATATAAGTCGAAATCAGGCTAGTCGCGACGTGAAGGAGGGCGTGATTGAGCTATCGCGCGCATCTATTCTGTTTTACCCGAAGAATGGTCGCAATGACATCAGAGCTTTACCTTGGTTGATTGAAGCCGGTGGCCGCTCAAGTAAGGGGCAATGGGAAATCGAATTTAATCCCCGTGTAATGCCTTACCTTTACGTTTTAGGGAACCAGTTCACCACTTACTCGCTTAGAGATTGTGGAAGCCTTAAAAATCCCCGCACTGTCAGGCTGTATGAAAGCTTATGCCAGTTCCGTAGCACCGGGATCTGGAAGACTAGTCATGAGTGGTTGGCGGATCGTTTCATGCTGCCAGATTCGCAGCGCAACAATAGCGCAGAATTAAAAAGATCATTTCTTGAACCAGCCCTGCGACAAATTAACGATAAAACTCCGCTAAGTGTTACCTATCAAGCTGATAATAATGGAAAAATGATTTTCAATATTTATCAAAAGAACGGTGTTTAAATCATATTTCACGTCAAACGTTCCGGCCATTCACTCCTGCAAAAGTAGGGGGGATTCCCACTCAATGCCATTCTGCGCCCGGCCGTGCCCGCCGGTTAAAAGTAGGGCTGATTCCCATATGACGGCGCGCAGCTGACTGGCCGGCCGCTCAATCCTGCAAAAGTAGGGGGGATTCCCACACAATGCCATTCTGCACCCGGCCGTGCCCACGGGTTAAAAAGTAGGGGGGATTCCCATATGAAGGCGCGCAGCTGACTGGGTGGCCGCTCACTCCTGCAAAAGTAGGGGGGATTCCCACTCAATGCCATTCTGCGCCCGGCCGTGCCCGCCGGTTAAAAGTAGGGCTGATTCCCATATGACGGCGCGCAGCTGACTGGCCGGCCGCTCAATCCTGCAAAAGTAGGGGGGATTCCCACACAATGCCATTCTGCACCCGGCCGTGCCCACGGGTTAAAAAGTAGGGGGGATTCCCATATGAAGGCGCGCAGCTGACTGGGTGGCCGCTCACTCCTGCAAAAGTAGGGGGGATTCCCACTCAATGCCATTCTGCGCCCGGCCGTGCCCGCCGGTTCAAAAGTAGGGCTGATTCCCATATGACGGCGCACGGCTGACTGGCCGGCCGCTCGCTTCTGCAAAAGTAGGGGGGATTCCCACACAATGCCATTCTGCACCCGGCCGTGCCCACGGGTTAAAAAGTAGGGGGGATTCCCACTCGATATCATTCTGCGCCCGGCCGTGCCCGCCGGTTCAAAAGTAGGGCTGATTCCCATATGACGGCGCGCAGCTGACTGGCCGGCCGCTCACTCCTGCAAAAGTAGGGGGGATTCCCACTCGATATCTTTCTGCGCACGACCGCGCCTGCTGGCTCATAAGTAGGGCTTATTCCCATGTCAGGGCTCGCAGCTCATTTGCTGGCAGCTCTAGTTCTAAAATTAAATATAATTACAAAACTCAGCTATAAAGGTGCGTTAGGGTTGGCCTGAATATTTTGTTAGCCCCATATCTTTATCAACACAGGTTGTTAACGTTATAATTGATATTTAACATCAATAATACGTTATTGATTGATGTATTATTTTAATTCTACCAACATATATTTTGAGTTGTGCGTCTGTATTTTTAATAGAAAACCACAACATTTTTACGCATGTCAATTTCCAGCTTGGTGTGGTTTTTTATGTTATTTGTATTTTTTAATGGCTTTTGTATGAATTGAGTTCGTCAGTAAATTTTTTATGTTTCCTGTAATTCCATGGCGCTGGGTAGGATGCCTTTGTGAGCATCATTGCTATTAGCAGTGCGAATGACATGATTATTTGAATGCTTGCCCATAGATAATCCTTATCTGCAAGAGATGACAATCCAGAGAAGAGGAATGTTATATACCCTATAAGAAATGCAAATATGTAAATAGCGCCTTCTTTCGCACTTTTCTTATAGAGTTTTTTATTTAAATTAAATTTAACCTCAGCTATTTCCTCTTTGTTTAAATGCTCTGTTTCGCGGATTGATCGAATCAAAGATTTCAATCTTTTTATTTTAAATGAGTCTAGGTTTGGGTTGCAACTAAGGATTTTCATTAATCTTCTTGCGGGTGTGATCTCAACTATCCCGGTTACTTCTCGTACTATTAGTTTCTTTAACTCATCATCAATTACCTTTATCTCATAACCTTCCATTTCCAGTTCGGATGAAAGAGATTTCATGTCCTTGTAGACTGATATTCTCTCATTGTTAAAAGTTTTAAGTCTTGCATTTAAGCTAACAACTATAGCTATTAATGGGATGAAGAAACCTATATTTCTCAGCCAGTCCATAAATTCCATTTGCTCCATTTTTAGTATTTTCGACTATTCATAGTTGACATTTCTACAGTCTGATTGATACCTTTTCAACTGTTACAAGTCGTCTAATGACGGCCACCAATGGTCCGATAGCTTGAGAGGACCGCCTTCGGGTAGCTGAAAAAACACTCCTGCAGCCTGAAAGGGAGAACACATCAGTGTGGTACATCTGCTCACTCCTGGAAGCAGATATCGTCAACAATGCGCACCTACGACGCGACGATTGGGGTACTTGTTCACTCACCAAAGCCTGGGCTTTCACATACGCCTGGCGTCTTCAGACAAGGCATCCTCAACGATGCTTTATTCACTTACGTTATGAGATTTATCAGGGATACGCCCTGAGCTGCATACGACTTTTGCAATGACGCATAAGCCCATTTGGAACATTTGGGCGCTTGCGGAAGACGCATTAGGAGCATGAAGCTGCGCGGCGTCACTTTGGTTCGAGTGAAACGAGAACAAAGTGACGCGCGCAGCGCATAACGGTCAAACCCACGCACAGTGCGGTTTTCACCATGCCGGTACAATCTGACGTGCACGTATTACGTGTTTTCAGGTGCTCAGCTGGCTATTTATCAACCACAACGCGACGTTAACGATCAACCCGTTAAGGGCGTTTTATTAGAAGGAGAATGATCGACTCGGTATCGATGGCGACATCAGGAAACTGGTGTACGGAGGCAGACTGACTAACGTCAGCACGGCGCAAGCCGCAAACAGGTCAGAGACCTGGGGAGCCTCGCAAGAACTCAACATTTCGCCGCCCCGATGCACAGATACCAGTCGAGACGCAGGAAGCGCAAAAGCAACCGTGTCATCGGGGAAGATATGTACATATTCAGAGTCACACTGCTGTGGGGTTGCCGGCCTACAGCAGTGGGTTCTGAAAGGAGATATGCAGTGTCTGGAAAATTAGGTAAGCAACTCGTCACGCTCGCACGTCAGGGCGGAGGAAGTTTTAAAACGATTTCTGATCGTTCAAAGATTGCCAGTCGCTTTTCGGAGCGACTGGCAAACCTTAATATTCAGATTCGGGACGTAAGCCATATTAAAACAAAACATATCGAAAATTATATCCGCAGCCGTCAGGGTGAAAATATATCGTCCCGAACGCTGCAAAATGAAATGGCTGCGTTGCGATCAATTCTTACACAGGGAGGGCGTAATGTACTTGCTAATCCGACGCATGAAAAACTGAGTAACCAGGCGCTTAATATTTCAGGAGCCAGTAGGGAGGGAACTAAAGTTGCGATTTCTGATTCACGTCTTAAAGAAATTCTTTCATTGGTTTCAGAAAAGGATCGGGGGATTGCAATAAGTGTTCAACTCGCAAGGTATATTGGTCTCCGCGCAGAGGAGACCGTTCAGTCGGCCAAATCACTCAATACCTGGAGGAAAAGTTTACAGGCCGGAAATGATAATGTGCGTGTTGTTTTTGGCACTAAAGGCGGACGTCCACGCGATGCGACAATTTTTGAAAAAGAAAAAGTCATTGGTTTATTAAATGACGCTGTTCGATACGTTGAGGGAAATAACGGAAAGTTAATCGACAAGCCAACGCTTCATCAGGCGCTTGATCGCTATCATAACGTATTACGTGAAAGTGGAATGACAGGGATACATGCACCACACAGCCTCAGGTATGCTTATTCGCAGGATGCCGTAAATTATCACCTTGAAAATGGAATGAGTCGTAAAGAAGCTGAGGCCTTAGTTTCAATGGATCTAGGTCACGGTGACGGACGTGGCGCTTACGTTGCCCGGGTTTATAACAGAGTTGATGATGAAGATTAATAAATGGCTCTTGCCATTTATCTTATTTAGGCGCTATTATTAAAACGCTTCTTACGTTGTCTTCGGACAACCACCAATGGTCAGTGGCTTGAGATGACCGCCTTCGGGTAGCTGAAATAACACTCCTGTAGCCTGAAAGGGAGAACACATCAGTGTGGTACATCTGCTCACCTTTGGAAGCAGATATCGTCAATCACGGCTCCTACTGCCTGGCGATGAGGGTACATTTAACCATCCGGCTTCGGCCTTCGTCCTACGGGGAAACATTCCCGACAGGGCACATGTTTCTCTGTTTAATGGAGAGACTATGTCTATCACCCGCTCGTTCCTGAAAGAACTACGTTTGCCATTCGATCTGGTTCTGTCAGTTGCAACCCGTGTTGCGTCTGAATGTCCAGACCTTAAGGCTGCGCTCAGAGGAACTTCGTGGCTCGCTTCACCTTCCGGTCATTACGAGTTTCATTCCCGCGTCTGGTTTGATGATCAACGTTATCACGCCATAGTCATGGCAAGAACGTCGGTTAACGGCCAGCCCGGTGATGAATTCATTTTCAGCCGGCACGGTAAGCATTTTACGCATAAGGCTGCTGCGAAAGCCGCACAGCTTGCCACGTCTGACGCTGCATCTTTACGGGTGTTCACTGCTCAGATGTAACAGCACAGACGTCTGAACCATAACATTCGCTCTGCGAATGCCCATCGGGAAACATCTTCCCGACAGGGCAGGTGTTTCCCCCTCAACCGGAGAAACACCATGCATACCCTTTCACTAGCAACATCCTTTTCCATAAAAGCCTTTTTTTCTAGTTTGTCTGCTGCCGTTATATCCAAGTGTGATCGCGTCGCTGTCGCAAACAGTAAAGAGGAGTGGATAACGAATCGTGCCGGCTCACTGAGCTTTAAGATTCAGATTCATCAGTTACCTTCTGGAAAATGGACGTCGGGCATACTCACTCGGTCCGGCACTTTTTACGGCAATCACCGGTTTGGTTCACTCAACGCTCCAGGGGAAGTGTTTCGCTCGTATAGCCAGGCTCGCCGCTCAGCACTAAAGCTGGCGAATCAGGCAGCAACGCTGCGTTATGCGTATCAGTGAGGAGGAGTTACTGATGACTTTTTCGACAACCATAACCGACATGCTGCAGTTAGCTGATTTTGAGGGCGACATGCTCATGGCATTAGCTTACCAGACTCTTGGTTTAGATGACCTTGATGAGCAGGTGCAGATTAAAGCTGAGATGCCTTTTTCTATGGCCGTTCATTACGATGTTATTTATAGCCTCGAATTTGGCTGAATCGCCACGGATAATCTAGACACTTCCGAGCCGTTGATAATACTGGTTTTCATATTCTGTCGGTGACATCTGATTGCTCGAACCATGCCGACGCTTACTGTTATAAAACATTTCGATGTAATCAAAAATATCGCTGCGGGCTTCTTCCCGCGTTCCGTAGATCTTTTTCTTTATCCGTTCGCGTTTCAGCAACTGGAAAAAGCTTTCTGCAACCGCATTATCGTGACAGTTACCGCGACGGCTCATGCTCCCCTCCAGGCCGTGTGATTTCAGGAACGACTGCCACTCATGGCTTGTGTACTGACTGCCCTGGTCCGAGTGAACCAGCACCTGTTTTTGGGGATTACGCCGCCATACAGCCATCAGCAGTGCGTTCAGGACAATATCCTTTGTCATCCGGGATTGCATTGACCAGCCGATAATTTTGCGTGAGAACAGATCAACAACCACAGCAAGATACAGCCAGCCTTCGTGGGTCCTGATGTAGGTTATGTCCGTTACCCAACGCTTATCCGGAGCATCCGGATTGAACTGTCGCTGGAGCCTGTTGGGCGATACAATACTGGCCTCGCCTTTGCGTGCCCGCGGGCTCCGGTACCTGACCTGAGCCTTTATCCCGGCACGATTCATCAGTCGCCAGACTCTGTTCACTCCGCACTGTTGCCCGCTATCCCGCAAGTCTAGATGGATCTTGCGATAACCATAAACGCAACCGGACTCCAGCCAGAACTGTTTGATCTGTCCCGTCAGTCTCAGATCTACCTGGTGGCGCTGAGAATACGGTTGCTTAAACCAGGCGTAAAAGCCACTGGGATGAACATCCAGCACCCTGCAGAGCAGACGAACAGGCCAGCAACGGGAGTTGTCACGAATAAAGACGTACCTCAGTCGGACAGCTTTGCGAAGTACGCCGCGGCTTTTTTTAATATGTCCCGTTCGTCAGTAACCCGCTTCAACTCCTTCTGGAGTCGGCGGATCTCGGCCTGAGCATCTGACTGTTCTTTATTAGTGGATGAGTCCGGACCGTACTTCTTTATCCAGGCGTAAAGGCTGTGGGTGGTGATATCGAGACGTGTTGCAACGCTGGAAACAGAATGACCGCGATCAATAACCTGTTTGACTGCTTCAATTTTAAACTCTTCGGGATAACGCTTACCGCTCATGGGCACCTCTCTTTAAGCCATCTTAAATGACTCTGAGGTGTCTGTTAAACCCGTGGCGATTCAGTAAACAATTTAAATCAAAGAATGAATTGTTCGGAATGTTTGAATTTATAATTTACTCCGACAGCAGATTCACAGATGAAGTTAAAGGAGATTTGGTTTATTCCTTTCTAAATATGATCCCATTTGACACCGTGGGCGTAAAACCTACCTTAACAGTAAGAGCCTTGTCTGCTTTAGACACAGCAAAGATGTCTTTTATGGATGAAAAGGCAAATACTGATGACTTTCATGGCGGTTGGTTGAGTGATGAAATCGCAGCTTTGGTTAGCTTGAAATTAGGCGTAAGAGCACATGCAGGCTCAATTGTTAGAGAATATTATAATCATACACCTGATTATGGTAGTCCAAGAGCAGAGCAAAACCCGCCACCACCTTTAATGCCAAAAGGAAACTTAGTAGTTCCCTCAGCAAAAAAAAATATTAAAATCTCACAGTTGAGATTGATAAACGATATTTATAAGCTTTCAGAAAAAGATTTTAACTCACTAATTAAGTCAGCCCGCAACTTCCAAGATAGTCTTTGGATTTGTGAATCCTCACCAAATCTAGCGTGGTTGTTAATGGTTTCAGCGTTAGAAGTGGCTGCTGGAAATTGGGACACATCAAAGGGTGATAAGATTGAAAAATTTAAAGCATCAAAACCGTAAGCGTATCGTTCAGACCGTCTTTTATTTTTCCCCGTGTTTCCTACCATGGACATTTTCGCGAACATGGACACTACCGTGGACAGAAACACGCCTTACACCAGAAGGCCCTGGATCACAGCTGCACTCAGCCTGCGCTTTAACGACGCCCTGACTTACCGTGAAATCGCTGAGCAACTGAACATCAGTACTTCCTCTATGCATAAAATGTTCAAGCGTTTTCGCCGCACGGGTATTAACTGGCCGTTGCCGGAGGAATACACGCCTGAGCGCCTGGAGGAGGAGCTCTACGCCTTCAATCTTGAAACAAACCTGCCTGTCAAAAAACGCCGCCCGGACTGGCCACTGGAGTTCAAAATCCGTATGGCGGAACTGAGCCTGCAGCCGGGTGCCTGTGTGGCAGAACTGGCGCGGGAGCATGGTGTTAACGATAACCTGGTGTTTAACTGGCGTAACCTTCATCGACAGGGGCTGCTGGACCCTGCCAGCAGAGCCACTCTCATTCCGGTCACTGTGGAGCCTCTGCCGCCGCCATCCAGACACAACGGGGCCGTATCAGCAGACCTGCCACCGGTCATCAGTTGCAAGTTGACACTGCCGGGCGGCAGCCTGAGCCTGACCGGGCCACTGACGCCGGAGCTGCTGCGTGCAATGGTCAGCGAACTCAGGGATGGTGAGGCATGATTAACTTTCCGGCTGGCTCACGTATCTGGCTGGTCGCTGGCGTGACAGATATGCGCTGCAGCTTCAACGGGCTGGCGGCGAAGGTGCAGAACACGTTGCGAACGGACCCGTTCAGCGGGCACCTGTTTATCTTTCGCGGGCGGCGGGGCGACATGATAAAGGTGCTGTGGGCGGACCGGGACGGCCTGTGCCTGTTCACCAAACGCCTGGAGCGCGGGCAATTCGTCTGGCCGGTGACCCGCGACGGCAAAGTCCACCTGACGCCGGCGCAGCTGTCCATGCTGCTGGAGGGCATAAACTGGAAACATCCGCAGCGGACGGAACGCCCTGGCCTGCGGATATAACCTGCTGTAAAGTGGGTTCATGGACACCCCGCACCCTGATGAAAACGCCCGGCTCAGGGCGCAGCTGCAGGAGCAGCAGACCACCATTCGTAAAATGGCGGAGTATAACCGTCTGCTCTCGCAGCGGGTGGCGGCGTACGCCGGCGAAATTAACCGCCTGAAAGCGCTGGTTGCCAAACTGCAGCGCATGCAGTTTGGCAAAAGCTCTGAAAAGCTGCGTGAGAAAACGGCGCGCCAGGTGCGTGAAGCTGAGGAACGCATCGGTGCCCTGCAGGAGGAGATGGCAGAGGTGCTGGGTGAGCAGCATGACCCGGCGCTCCCGCAGCCGCTGCGCCAGTCTTCCGCCCGCAAACCACTTCCTGCCTCACTGCCCCGCGAAACCCGCATACTGTCCCCGGCAGAAACCGCCTGTCCGGCGTGCGGTGGGGACCTCAGCCCGCTGGGCAGCGACGTGTCGGAGCAGCTGGAGCTCATCAGCAGCGCCTTTAAGGTCATCGAAACGCAGCGGCCCAAACTGGCCTGCTGCCGCTGTGACCACATCTTTCAGGCCTCCATGCCTTCAAAACCCATCGAGCGCAGCTACGCGGGTCCCGGCCTGCTGGCCCGAATCGTCACGGCGAAGTTCGCAGAGCACACACCTCACTATCGTCAGTCGGAGATATACCGCCGTCAGGGCGTGGAGCTGAGCCGGGCCACGCTGGGGCGCTGGTCCGGCGCGGTGAGCGAACTGCTGGATCCGCTGTATGACCTGCTGAAACAGTACGTGCTGATGCCGGGCAAAGTGCACACCGACGATATCCCGGTGCCTGTTCAGGAGCCGGGCAGCGGCAAAACCCGCACGGCACGGCTGTGGGTGTACGTACGGGATGACCGCAACGCGGGTTCGCAACTGCCACCGGCGGTCTGGTTTGCGTACTCACCGGACCGTAAGGGAATGCATCCTCAGCAACACCTTGCCGGGTACAGCGGTATCCTGCAGGCAGATGCTTACGGTGGTTATAACGCGCTGTACGAAGACGGCCGCATTATCGAAGCCGCCTGCATGGCGCATGCCCGGCGAAAAATCCACGACGTTCATGTCCGTACCCCGACCGACATAACAACCGAAGCGCTGAAGCGCATCGGTGAACTGTATGCCATCGAGGCGGAGATCCGCGGCAGTCCGGCAGAGAAACGACTGGCGGTCCGGAAAGGGCGGACCGTCGCGCTTATGCAGTCGCTGTACGACTGGATACAGGCGCAGATGAAGGTGCTATCCCGTCACTCGGATACGGCGAAGGCATTCATGTATATGCTTAAGCAGTGGGATGCGCTGAACCTGTGCTGCCGTAACGGATGGGTGGAAATCGACAACAATATTGCAGAGAACGCTCTTCGTGGCGTAGCGCTTGGCCGCAAAAATTGGCTATTTGCGGGATCAGACAGCGGAGGCGAACGAGCAGCCGTATTGTATTCGCTGATCGGAACCTGCCGTCTGAACGGCGTGGAGCCGGAGGCGTGGCTTCGCTATGTCATTGCTCATATCCAGGACTGGCCGGTAAACCAGCTGCGTAATCTGTTACCCTGGAATACGAATCACCAGATTTGATCTTAGAAAGCCGGCGAAAAACATAAATTTAAATTCAGTCAGACGTTCGTGACTAAGACATTTTCTGCATCTTATTGAAAGTAAAACCTTGCTTGATAAGCTGTTTCTATTTCAATAGAATCCTCGCTTTCGGAGAAAGAAAATGTCTGTTTCAGATGCGCTTCTGGCTTACTCTTTTACCGCCCTTCTTCTGACACTTACCCCCGGGCTCGATACAGCATTAATACTACGAACCGCCTCTGCTGAAGGTGGTAAGAAGGCATTTCAGGCCGCTCTTGGTATAGACACAGGCTGTTATATCTGGGGGGCGATTGTCGCGTTTGGTCTCGGAGCCGTGCTTGCTGTATCGGAAGTCGCGTATTCTCTTCTCAAATGGTGCGGAGCTGGTTATCTGTGCTACATCGGAGTGTTACTGCTCTTCCGTCCCCGTTCCAGTTTTCGTCTGTCAGATGATCAAGTCCATGCTTCAGAAAACTGGTTTTTAAGAGGTATGCTCGGCAACGTTCTTAATCCCAAAATGGGCATCTTCTACGTGTCATTTTTGCCACAATTTATACCCTCCGGACACTCACCGTTTATCTGGACCTTTTTACTTGTATCCATACATGTTCTGATAGGTACATTATGGTCGCTCATCTTAATCATGACCACCCGCTTCGCTTCGAATTTATTAAAAAATGGAAGAGTTATCAGGTGGATGGATATATCGACAGGCGGATTGTTTGTTTTCTTCGCGGTAAGACTTGCCGCCAGTAGCAAATAAAAGTCTGAAATATAGAAATCAGAATTCAACCCGAATATATGGGTCTCCAGACTCCCCTTAATGTAATGGTAATGACCACATTGACTAATATTCATTAGTCAATGTGGTCTCTCAGACTGCAATCATTCCTTCCGGAATCTGACTTTTCAGGCATCAATAAGCCGGTTCAGTTGCTGGCTGAATACCATCAGGATGTATTACTGACATTCTATCTGAAGTCCACAGCCTCCCGGCAGGCAGCAGAAACTGTCGCGATATAGCCTGATTTTTTAAGCCCTTAACTCATCATAGGACACCATTACGTGTTCACGGAAAGCTGGTCGCTCTTTTAATCGAGAATAATAGGCATCAAGGTTTGGTAGTGGCATTCGGTCAATATTTATGTCGTAGTATCGATATAACACATGCCCAAACTGAATATCTGCGAGAGTAAATGCATCCCCGGCCAAAAATGGATGGGACATAAGTTGCTCTTCTGCAATCACAAGTTTCTTCTCTAAGGCGTTCACAGCGATTTTAATCGCGTTGTTGTCACGCTCATGAGAAGGAGTTCGAACAACCCGCCAGAAAATCGGCGCAGTAAAGAGAAGCGCAGCATTCAATTTCGACCACTCCATCCAACGATCAACATCCGCTCTGTCAAATACATCAGATGGCCAGAAGCTTCCTTTCGCGTAACAGTTAGCTAAATATCTCAGGATCGCGCCGGTTTCCCATAATGGTTTGTGATGACCATCCCTGAGGACAGGTATGGTCCTGTTTGGGTTGAGAGCGTAAAAATCGGGTGTATCTGTACCACCAAATCGGTGACCAATATCATACCGCTGATAAGGTAAATTGAGTTCACCTATGCACCACATCAATGCCTGCACATTGGACGAGGTCTTTCTTCCCCAGACTTCAAGCATGCTCGTTATTCCTTTCGCGGTTATTACGTATAAGGTTTTGCTGCAGCTCGTTAAGCGTTGCATCTACCTGCTCATTCAACTTACCAGTGCATTACTCACAAATTCAACGGCTACATGATGAACCACCATCTACCGTAAAAATGCAATACAAAACTTAATACGGTCTGTATGTGACGGTTACGCATATGAGATAAATCATGAAACAGACCCTTAAGATGGCCACCTTTGCGCTGGCCATGAGCACCTCGTTGTTTTCAGTACAGTCCGGCGCGACCGGCGCGGAAACTTTTAGCCCCGAACAACAGGCCCGTATCGGCGAGATTGCGGCGGACTATCTGGTCGCGCACCCGGACGTGCTCATAGAGGTGAGCAAAAAGCTACAGGCGCGGCAACAGGCAATGCAGCAGCAAACTTATGTGCAGTCAGCGCTGAAAACACACCGGCTGCTGATGCAGCTTGATGGCGTTCCCGTGAAAGGGCCGGCTGACTCAAAGGTTATCGTGACTGAGTTCTTTGACTATGAATGTATCGCCTGCAGCATGATGGCGCCGGTGATGGAAAAGGTGATGGCTGCAAACGCCGGCGTGCGCTTTGCATTCCGGGACTGGACCATTTTTGCCGCCCGTTATCCGGAATCAGAGCAGGCATCACGCCGCGGCCTTAGCATTTACAGGAAACACGGCGCAGATACGTACATGGCGTTTCACAACGGCATTTACCAGACCGGGCATAACGAAGGGAAACTGACGGCAGAAGATATTGAGAAAGCCGCCGTTGCTGCCGGTGCAGGTAACGCTTCAGACGATAGTAATGCTGCCTCCGACCAGATTATTGAGAACAATGCTGACCTGGCTGAGATGCTGGGCCTTACGGGGACGCCGGGCATTATCGTGATGCCTGCTGAGAACGCCACACAGGATAACACCACGGTTATCCCGGGCGTGGTCAGCGAACAGGTTATGCAGCAGGCCATTGCCCGGGCAGAGAAAGGATAAAAAAGACCGGCCTGAGTCATAAAGGGCCAGTCATAGTATCCACAACGGAAAAGGCAAGGCCATCGGATGTACTTACAATCGCGCCGACAGTATCAGTGAGTATCGGCCATACCGCCAGAACCTTTACCCCATGACGGCCACGCCGCTCAGGCTGTTCGTTCCTCGCTCTGACCGCCCTGCCCATTGTATTGTTAAAGCGATCATTCGCGGTCGAAGGTAAGCATCGCATTTAGACCGTATTAACGTTCAAGCCGAGGTAAGGTCTACCTTCAATGGCAACAGATCGCGGACTCGGTTTTACGGACCGCCAGTCTCTCCTTTGCAGGGCTGCCACGTATCTCCGCTTCGATGGAGTACAGCTCACCGATGCGCTTCAGCGCCTCGGTGGTAATATCAGTTGGGGTGCGGACGTGAACGTCGTGGATTTTTCTACTGGCGTGCGACATATAAGCCGCTTCGATATAATGTAGCCGCGGCGACCACGGAAAATGAACAGGTGGCCGCCGAACGTGTCAGTGCTAAGCGTGTTCTGCACCTTATGATGCCAGGCCGTTGAAGCCGTTTTTCATATCAGTGATGCCGGAAACCAGCCAGATAAGTGAGCATGTGGGGAGATATCATCGGCTCCCTCCTTTCATTTCACGGATGAGCACCTGAAGCATTTCCGGCGACAGCTGGCTTTTTATTCAGCAGATACTGGATAACACCAGCATAGTCTTTCTCAAAACTCTCATCTGTGGAAGTGTCGAGCGCCATATTATTCACCAGATATTTTCCCCTAACGAAGAAGGCTGGCACGAATCTTAAGCCCAGTTGTTCAGCCAGCCTGTCCTGGCGGTTTACAGAGGCAGTAATTTCTGTGGAATTCCATAGCGTTTTTATTTTATCAACAGAAATACCTTGATCAATAAATAATTTCTGAAGGTCAGTTTCACTTTGTACAGAGTGTGACTGCTGCATCGCCCTGAACAGAATAGGTGTCATTTCAGTCTGTTTATGAAGGAAAACTGCTACGGCCCAGGCACGGGTCAAATCACGGCCTGAAGCGCCAATTCTTGATGCATGATAACGTTCAAAGGTCGTACCATTAGGGAGTGAAGCAACAATAAAATTGTTAATATTGGATTTCATTTCGAAATAATAGCAGTGCGGACAGTTGAAAGAAAAATAGCTCAACACGTCAGGTACGCCCGTAACAGTATCAGGCAGTTCGAAATAATCTTTATCAGCGACGTATTCTCTTGCCTGTCCCGGCATCACCCAGAACATGCACATCAGCATCAGAATGCTTCTTATATCGGTGAGAAGGCGCATTATGTCAGGCCACTTCATCATTTTTATCTTCTCCAAACTTATATTGTTCCCTTTGCAACGTCAGCAGAGAGTAATATTCCCCGCGTGCTTGTTCCAGTTCTGCCGGTGTTCCCCGTTCAACGATCTCACCTTTTCTGAGAACAATAAGGAAACTTGCGTGCTTCACTACGCCAAGACGATGAGTGACCATAACAGCTGTTTTGCCCTGAACCAGGGAAGAGAACTGACGGAATATTTCTGCTTCAACACGGGGATCCATCGCGCTTGTGGGCTCGTCAAGAATAACCAACTCTCCAGGAGAATACAGGGCACGGGCGAGAGCCAAACGCTGCCACTGGCCGCCCGACAGTTCCGTGCCAGCATATTCCTTACCGATCAGGGTGTCTGGTGTTGTCCCCGCATCAAGTAAAAAACGGGCTTTTGCACAGGCATTTTGAAAATCCCGCTCTGTTTCCGGGGTAGTAATATGAGTGAATGTGACATTTTCTTTTATACTGAGATTATAGTGTCCAAAATCCTGAAATACAGCACTGAGGCGGCGGCGCCACTGCTGAATATCAATTCCGGCGATGTCCTTGCCGTTGCAGGTGATGCGCCCCGAGGTTGGACTATAAAGTCGGCAAAGCAATTTCATCAGCGTGCTTTTACCCGCGCCGTTTTCACCCACTATAGCGAGATGGTCGCCAGCGCGAAGAGTGAGATTAATGTTTTTCAGTACGAAATTGCCTGGCTGATATGCAAATGACACGTCTTCAAACCGAATCTCTTTTATCGGCTCCAGCCATTCTTCTTTTATGCCCAACTTAGGTATGTCAGCTACGGCCTCGAGAGACTTTAGCCGAGCAAAAAAACCAAAACAGACACCCACACTAGCAAAAGAGTACACCATCCATTGACAGGAAAGACCAAAGAAGGAAATGGACTGGATAGTCCCCAGTAACCCTCCTACAGTGATTTTCCCGGTTGTGAGATAATTTACAAACCAGAACATCATGCCCAGTGCACAGATCAGGTAAAGCAGATTCCAGGGCTGCGGACGCATCAACTGTTTCTTTCGTACCTTATTGAGTTCGTCTTCAAGTTCATTGAAAGCTTGTTGATGTTTATCAAGGAAAAAAGCGGAAAGGTTAAAGAGCCGTATTTCTTTTGCAAGTTTCACGTCCAGCAAAACGGAGAGAAAATATTTGATCCTCCTCGCAGGCATCCCTTTCCCGAGCATCGCTTTGAAGATATCTATCTGCGAATACGCTACAGCGAACGTCACGGGAATGAGCGGGAGCAGGAACGCCAGCGGCAACCACCATACTACTGAAGCCAGAACCAATGAAAGGCTGAGCAGCGTCAGGGTCCCTCTAAATATATCGATCAGATTGACCAGCAGGTTGAGCGGGCGGTGCGCCGCTTCACGGGACAGTACTTCCAGGTCGTCATGAAGTTCAGGAGATTCAATCAGCATTAAATCATCAATGCGGCAGGCTGCCTCCATTATTTTCCTTTGTGTCAGAAAAGTAGCTTTGGAGTTAAGGATACTCTGTAGTGTGCTGATAATCGGCGAGAGAATCCCGGGGATGACGAAAGTCAGCGCCCACAATATGGCAATGGTTGTTAAACCGGTACGATCATCACTGCTGATGACGTTTCCAAGATGGATACTTGTCATCACACTCAACGTCGGCAGGAGACCCTGAATTGTGATTAAAACCATAAAAAGCAAAGAAAGCTTCGGAGACGAACGAAGCAGCAGAGAGACCGAATATACTACCAAGATTATCTTATCTTTTATCTTATACATTATAATTCTCCACTGTAATGGGGTTACCAGACGCGTACACAATGATTTCATCAAAATGCAGAGGTGCACATATATTCATTAATAGGGCATCCTGTTTCTCATTTCGGTAGTAAGATGAGATCATTTTTACACGGTAATAGTCGCCTCTATGCACACACGCATTACTTATTTGATATGAGTCGAGTGTTTTTCCATCGGGTGTGGCAATAAATTTCATCTCTTGAGAAAAAACACTAAGTGATTTAACAGATAGATTGAACTGATTCAGCCCGATTATCCTCTGACATAGAGATGGATATGTTAACCAGGAATGGCGACTAGCATGAAAGTTATGACAGATGACAATTACTTCCGGATAGTTATTACTGAGAATGACGCAAAGCTTATCTGCCATGGCTTTTTCCCGCTGTTCGGGCGTAGCACTGCTTAAGACCTCATTGTTAGCCGCATCAGATTTCAGCAACTCAGATAAAACCGATCCGGCAGGACTGTTCAGTATACTCAGCGCAGAGATATAGCCCCTCTGTCGCGTTGTCGTAAGCGGCAGATCAATGCCGAAAATATCTGCATCTGGAGGCAGATTCATCAGCAACATCCTGAATTCAAGAGATCTCATCCACCAATAGGTTGATGAAGCAAGAAACTTCGCCATTGCAGTACTGCTCAGAGAATGTCGTTTCAGTGCAAACAAAATAAGATCAATAGTAGGACATTCAACAACCACTGCCACAGGCCCACGCTGAGACATTAAGTTTATATATGTTTTTCTCATCAGCCAGGATTCATCAGAACCATGGCTGTTCTGCCCAAGGAAAGTAATCGTACGATTATCGTGTGCCGAGATGAGCATGCATGCTCCTGACGATAAGTTCACGCTGCCTGATAAGATAAGAGGCAGGCAGAAGAAAATTGGACTTAATCTGCTCAAGTGGAGTCTGAGTCAGGAAATCTTTAATAACTTTACCATTAGAATCGAATAAAGACTTAGTATTGCAACGAATATAAAATATAGGAATGTCGAAGTTTTTAAGGCATTGAGCTTCATAATTAACAAGTGACTTAAAGCGTGGGTGCGCACTTTCATAAAGAAGATACTCATTAATAAGTGACGGGAAAGCAGTATCAATGGTGCGGCTTACATCAGGATGTATGATCTTATTGATCACCAACATATAATAGGCTGTCGTCCTGATTAAATATCTGGGTTTAATTTCATCATGTGCCGTAATACAGGCAAGAATATCATCTGACTTTTGTTTAATTTTCTCATAGGACTCTTCATATCCTTGGATAACATCCGGGACATATTTCAGGGACTGGACAGGCTTCCCTTCAAAGTGAGGATAGTTTTGGGTTTTTTTAATGAAACCGTGTTCATAGCGTACCTGAATGCGTTCACTGGCGTCGTTAAGTGCATGGGGATGTGTATAAGACTGAAATATGTTAGTGGCCGCCGTCAGAGCCGATGTGTGTCCGATGCCGTTAATTACTACCTCCTCGCTCTGAAGTAAGCCACTCTGATATACTGAACGCTCAAGGTCAGGGTTATCTTCAAAGTAATACTGAAAGCTGGTTTCTGCATCTATCAGGAAAACACGATTTTGATCAACAATGAAATTGTCGAAATGACAGTCATTGATATTTAGCAGATCGACTAGTGCCAGGATATTTCCATACTGCCGGTAAACATCCCGGGCTTCACCCAGAGAATGAAGAGGGCGATTATCTATGTAAGCCTGCCACAAATGTGTGTTCCTGCTCAGAGTCTCAGGGCAGACTCTTTTCATGCCGATAATCTCACAAATCTCATTGAGTACTGACTCTATACACGAGTCTCTTGGTTTATATATAATACGTTGATCATTCAGAGTTAAAAGAATCGGCTGCTGCCCATTTTCATGGCGGTCTCCGCCAAGAATTTCGATTGAACTTGCACAGGTAAGGGCTTGAATACCGAAAATTTTCTCAAGTAAGCTGAAATCAGCATCAAGACGGTCAAGAAAAAGGGACAAGTTACCGAGGGTACTTGCACAAATATGTGCAGCGAGTTTCTCAATGTATGCATTTTGTTTTGAGATTGACGAACGCCAGCTTCCATCACTGTTCTTGAAGTAATGAGTATAACGGTCAGTTACTGAGGCAGGCTGTAAGCTCAGCCAGATATCGAAGGAAATAACAAAATCTGGTAAATAAATCTGATCTAGAGTTTCACCGATGTGAGTTAGAACAGCGCTGTAATCAACATGAGTCAGATTGTGCGCTGATAATAGCTCATTAATTTTCAAATGAAAATTTTCAAGATGAGGAAAATACAAATATGCTCTATGTGGCTCTGTGACATTATATTTCATCTGAGATTCCCAAACGAAAAGTGGCACTGCATAGAGTGCCACTTGTTGTGCCATCACTCAGCTAAAGAAATCTGCTGAAACTTCTTCCAGTTCCTTGATGAGGAAATCCTCTGCACTGATGAAGCCACCACCACCACCACCACCGCCACCGCAGTCACAGGTACCACTGGCGCAGTCCCGCCCGCTGTTTGCCATATAACCACGGATTTCTGAAATTTTATCAGGTGCTACTTCTACGATACGTTCCATTTAAAACCTCACTTTAATAAGTTGAAATGGTGAATTAAATTACCTTTCGCGAAGTACTGCATGTGTACACGGAAAATATAATTATCCGAATAACGATAATGGGTCATCTTTTTTATGCTTATTGAATCCAAATTAAACCGCAAAACTATTAATAAATCCTTTGTTGACAAAAGCTTACCAAATTGAAACTAAATGTAACGATGGCCCTAATGTCAATATTTTCTTAACGTTGAATACAAATATCAAAACCACTTGAGTGTTAAATTATATATAAATCAAGGTGTTATAAAGGAATCGTTAGCAGCGCTTGACGAGGCTACTATGTACCAAACACGGGAATTTACAGCCAAACCCCGACTCTCTCGTGCTCATAGCAAGTTTAGCCGCGAAGCATAAAAATAAGCCCCCTGTTGCTCTGTCCATTACCCGGATAACGCGACTTTTATTCAATACGGCTGACGCAAAATATATGGATAAAATAAGTGTGACGGACTATATAGTCCCAATCGCCACGTGGATGCTGACCAGGATAAAAGTCCATATCAAGTGTGAGTGACCGGCGGGTATGAACTGCGGCAATAAAGATACATGAAAAATACCCATTTTGGAATTGAGCACATACCCCCTTTGTTTATACGATTATTATCGATTAAGTGAATCTATGAGTCTGGATACATGCAATATCGTCAGCTTTTCGCTGTGAATTCAACCGATGGGTGAAACACACTTATTAAACCGCACTGCGGGGGATCCAATTCATCAAACCAGAAAATTGAAAAGCAACAAGCTAACTATCACTTCTCACCACTCAGATAATTATTGTTGAGCACCACCACCGGTTTACCGCGCAGGTCGGGACGGAACAGAGGCTCGCAACTCGCATAAAACGAGTTAACGTCCGCCAGTCAGAACATAGGCAGCGCCATAACTACCTCCTGCGCGCTTTATGTACTGTTGAAGAACCCGGTAAAGGCGCTCAGCAGCCGCAGCTCCTCCGGATAAATGACGGAGTATGCCGGATTCTTCGGCAGGAGAGCAGGGCGGGGATGAAGTTGCAGGCGCTTAAAGTAAATTCGCCGTTCACCTCGGCGATGACGATGTCCCCGTGCGAGGCCTCGTCTGCGCGATAGACCGCCATGACGTCGCCATCAAACAGGCCCAGTTCCTGCATGCTGCTGGCGCGTACAAAAAACGTGGAGGCGCGCCGGCGGATGCAGAGCTCGGTGAGATCACGCTCACTTTTAACATAGTCTGTGGTCGGCGAGGGGATGCCTGCCGCGCATGGATTTGCTTAGAGGGGGCACGCGTAACTTGAGCAGAAAACTGGGGGCCAGAGCAGCCTACGTGAAGTGACCGCAGCGATCGAACTGGCAGACAGGGCGCTGGATGCTGATATCAGCCTCAGCTGGGGATTTATGCGCGACTGAGCAGAAAGCGTAAAGTCCAGAAGGCCCGGAGGGAAACAGATTGAATGTCTGGCTGGCTGGTCAGTTATCAGGAGGAGGTGGGAAGCACCTCACACGAATATTGCCCCTCTCAGAGCGGTAGTCTGTCCGCTCAGGCTGCCCGCCGTAGCGGACACCGTCTGTACCAGTGTGGCATTCTGCTGGGTAACACGGTCAAGCTCCGCCACAGCCAGCGTGACCTGTGCGATCCCTTTGCTCTGCTCCCCGGAGGCGAGCGCTATCTGGCCGATCAGTTCGCTGACCCCGCTGACGCCATGCAGTACCTCATCCATGGTAGTGCCTGCATTGTCCGCCGCCTGGCGGCCGGCGCTGACGCGTGCCACGGTATCGGCGATCAGTTCTTCAATCTCTTTTGAGGCGATCGCACTCCGCTGCGCCAGCGAACGCACTTCGGCTGCCACTACGGAAAAACCCCGGCCCTGTTCACCGGCACGGGCAGCCTCGACCGCGGCGTTCAGCGCCAGAATATTGGTCTGGAAGGCAATCCCGCTTATCGTTGTGGTGAACTGACGGATTTTTTCAGACCCCTCTGCTATTCCGCCCATGGCATCAACCACTGCGCGAACCAGATGCTCGCTGCGGCGCGTGGTTTCCGCGGTCTGTACCGCCAGCTCCCTTGCCTCACGGGCGTTAGCGGCGTTGTGGCTGACGGTGGCGGTAATCTCTTCCATGCTGGCCGCAGTCTGCTCCAGTGCGGCAGCCTGGGTGGCGGTCCGGTCGGACAGATCTGCGTTACCGCTGGCAATGTCGCCGGCCTCGCGGTGCAGTATGACCGCGTTGTCGCGGATCGATTTTACCGCATCGAGCAGGCTGTGCTGCATCTCCCTGACCAGCGGTACCATCTGCCCGACGCAGTTGCGGCCGAGATCTTCCGGCTCACGTGTGAGGTCGCCATTCGCGATAGTCTTCAGGTGCGCACGGATTTTAGCAACAGGGCGGACGAGATGTACCACGAGGTAGCGGTCACAGAATGCCAGCAGCGCAGTGGCGGCCAGCAGGGCGGTAAAAAGAATCACCTCAAGACGGTGGCATTCGGCCAGCACTGGCGCATCGTCTGCGGCCAGCTGCTGCGCCAGGGCACTAAGGCGTTCGCGTGCCGCGGCTGGATAACCTGCCGGTGCCGACAGCGTTGCGCGGTAAGCGTCCCATGACGGGGCCGCCGGAACGGCGGTCAGCAGCGCCGTTTTATCCGCTGCGCTGCCGTCCTGCATGACGAGGCCCGCGCGGGTCAGAAAGGTCAGCTGCTGCGTCAGCGTGTCGGGCGGTCGGCATGACGGTACATCTCGCGCAGCGTCAGTGCGCCATAGCCACCGGCAAGCGCCACCACGGCCAGTGAGAGGATCATTATCCACAGCACCACGCGGCGGATGGTCAGATGTCTGAGTAACTGCATAAGGCTTTCCCTGGTGTCAGATTGTTATTAAATAATTATTAGTTTTTTATTTTTGCGCGTAATTAATTACGCGCTGCGTTTATTAAGAAGAATTGTGACAGGAATAATCAGAAAAGAATATGTTTTGACGATAAGAGAAAAGAATCGTGATGCAGTATATAATTTGCTAAAGAAAATAATTGATGACACCGGACCTGATGGTACCTAGAATGCCGGATATATTATAACTTTAATCGCTTCTTCCTGTTGCAGTTATTACCTTTCGTGCCGGCCCGTTATTGTACATTTTTCCTTTCTTATTTCGCACCGGAACCAGGCCGGGGCGGAGGACTCCATGCTGATAAACCTTACCGGCGATGATGATCGCCGCGCCCGGGCGCTGAAGGCGCTGCGCAGCCCCGACGAAAGCCGGGACGACGTGCTGCAAAAATTTGTCCGGCTGGCCAGCCAGGCACTCGGCATTCCCGGAAGTTTTATCTCCGTGCTGGACGATAAGCACCAGTATGTGCAGGCCGCTCACAATTTCGGGCTGAAGCAGTCGTCGCGTGAGGACTCCCTGTGCCGCCATGCGGTGGACAGCGACAGTGAAGTGATTGTACCTGACACCTGGCAGGATACCCGTTTTTCGTCACATCCCCTCATTACCGGCGCGCCCTACATACGTTTCTATGCCGGCGTACCGCTGAAAAATCACGAGGGTATCGTGCTTGGTACGCTGTGCGTCACGGACACGGTGCCGCATCCGTTTGGATCCGGGCAGGTAACCACCCTGAAGCTTCTGGCAGCGCTGGTGATGTCGTTTCTGGAGGCCTGGCACTCCGCCGGGCTTGCCGACCCGGTCACCGGCCTGCCTAACCGCCAGTGCCTTATCCGCGACCTGCAGGTGCTGGTCGCATCGGGTGACAGCGCGTCACGCCGTCTGGTGCTGATTGACTGCATTGACATGCCTCGCGCCTACGAACTCGCCCGCTCGATGGGAATGGGGCCGGTGGAAAGCCTGCTCAGGGACGTTGCCATCCTACTGCCGCTTCGCCTGCGCCCGGCCGCCGGTGAACCGCTCTACACCGTCGCCACCGGACGATTTGCCGTTCTGACGTGCGATGACAGCCACATGAATGCAGAATGGGTCGCGGGTCGTCTGGAGGGGATCCGTGCCGATCTCGGGGACGGCATCGCCGTGGCGCTCAGCACCTATGCCGGCGAAGTTACCTTTGCAACCGGCAGCATAACGGCACAGGAAGCGCTGCGCCGTGCGGTCAGCGCGCTTCATGAGGCCATCGGCCGGGGTATGCCCGCCATGCGCTTCAGCGCGGCAAGCGACGCGCGTCATACTCAGGACTTTACGCTGATGAACAACCTCGCCGCCGCGTTACGGGAAGACAGGGGCCTGTGGCTCGCCTTCCAGCCTAAAATCTGCCTGCACAGCGGCATGCCCGTCGCACTGGAGGCGCTGGTCCGCTGGCACCACCCGGTCCGCGGCGAACTTTCTCCCGCGCTGTTTGTCCCTCTGGCCGAGCAGACTTCGCTGCTCAGCGACCTGACGACCTGGGTCACGGACCGCGTCATCAGCCGTCTGGCGCGTCTGCGCAACAGCTGCATTCAGCTTCCCGTCACGGTGAACGTCAGCAGCCAGGACTTTGCGCGCGAGGACTTTGCCGACGCGCTGGAGCTGAAGATGATAAGGGCAAAGCTTCCCCCTTCGCTGCTGGGCATTGAGTGTCTGGAGACCGAGCGTATTATTGAAAATCCGGCGGCGATGCACGGGCTTGAAATGCTGAAGCTGCGGGGGTTCGGGATTTCGCTGGATGACTTTGGTACCGGCTACAGTAACATCAGCTACCTTCGCCGCATGCCGATTGACGTTATCAAGCTGGACCGCTCGCTCATCCGTGAAATTGCGACTGACACCGCCTCGCGCATCATTGCACGCAGTATCATTACCATGCTGAAGGACCTTGATTATACCGTGCTGGCCGAAGGCGTTGAGGATGCCGAAACGGGCTCCGCGCTCGCGGAGTACGGCTGCGACCAGGTGCAGGGGTATTTCTATTCACGGCCCCTGCCGGAAGGTGAACTCGACGAGTGGCTGAGCTGGAAGCTGCGCGGCCACTGCTGATACCGTCCCCGCACCAGTATCGTCCCTTTGGCGGGTCATGTCTCTGCGAGTGTAAAATGCCCGCCTCAGGTATGCGGATCATCCGGTGTATAACCGGCAACCAGCTGCTGCAGGCTCAGGAGCGTGGCCTGCCGGTTTTTGTCAGTCGCGGCCGCCTGTTCATCTTTGAGTCTGAGGATAATGGCCTGATTACTGACCTGTCTCCCCTCGCTGTACAGGGCACGGATTACCGCTTCAAATTCCTCTGATTCACCTGTGAACCGGTGACCGGAACCCAGCAGGTATGCGCGGATATGTGCAACCGTATTTGTGTCTGCCATGATTTTCATCTTTTCCTGCTCTCTGCGATTCATCCATTTCAGCGGCTGTAAATGGTGTAAGCGATTTATTTGCGGGTGTCACTGACTGTCCCGTCGCCGGCCCGTGCGGGTCAGCATAGCATGGCCTGACCTTGTGACTGACCTGCATGGCAGTGCTCCGGGTACGCTTAACGATGTCCCCTGCTGTCCTCTCGGGCCGGTATGCTGCTGCCGGACCGGGTGACCTCAAAGCGATACTCCCGCGCCAGCGGGAGAGAATATTTCAGCGCTTTTTTATCCTGTTCCGGAAAAAAGCCCGGAGAATGTCTTCCGCATGTGTCATCCCTTCCTGAGATATACTCCGGTCTTACTCCCCGGCACACAGATACTGTCAGTGCAGAAAAATGCTTATTGCCCGGTCCCACGATACAGGCGGAAGGTCTCTGCTCCGGCGATAACCACCACGTTACGTCCTGCACCCTTCGCTTCATAAAGGGCCTCATCCGCCCGCCGAAGCATCGCTTCCCGGTTTCCGCAGTCCGCCAGCGAGGCCACCCCGGCAGACACGGTCAACGCTCCTGCAAAGGGAAACGTCGCGGTGCTGACAACTTCGCGGATGCGCCCGGCTGTCCGGGCTGCATCCTCCACATCGGTCTGCGGCAGCAGGAGTATAAACTCCTCGCCACCAAAACGGCTGACAATGTCTTCTGCACGACACGTCTGCCGCAGCAGACCGGCCAGGTTTATCAGCACCGCATCGCCCGCATCATGACCATGGCAGTCGTTTATTTTTTTAAAGTGGTCAATATCAATCGCGATGACGCACTGTGCCGCGCCATCGCCTGACCGGTCCGCCATGAGGGTAAAGCCGCGGCGGTTCCACAGGCCGGTGAGCGGATCGGTCATGGCTTCGTCGCTGAGCGCAGCCATGCGGCCAGCCACAGCATAATGGTATTCCTGTACGGCCTCCTTCAGGCGGCCGGCCTCATAATACCAGGCCGGTACCGACGCCAGCGACATATCACTGTCCTCATTCCGTACCATATCAGCCAGCTTTTCCAGGGGTAATGCGATACGTCCGGCCATCAGGGCTACGACGGCAGCCGTCAGGATGATAATCCCCAGCAGAAACCACAGGGCGTTTTCTGCGGTGCGCACGAGAATATGCCGGACCGTCTCTGCGGTACCCGCAATAAAGATGTTCCAGTCCGTTTTGTGCAGGCTGGCGTACCCCGTCAGAAACTGCTGCCCGTTTGCTTGTGTGCTGAACCGGCCGCTGTCCGTCGTGGCCAGCTGTTTGACCAGTGCAGAGCCCAGCGTCATTTTTGTGCCCACGAGATCCGGCTCGTGGCTGAAAACAATCAGGCCATCATTGCTGACGATGCTGACCGTAGATCCGCGGGCGTAGAAATGCTGGCTCAGGATATCGCTCAGCATGCTCTGCTTTTTGAGATAAATGGTGCCGCCGATGTAACCCAGATAATCGCCGCCGGTCGTAAACAGCGGCTGGGAGAGGAATACAACATAATTACCGGAGGCCGAAATAAAGGGCGCGGAAATAAACGGCTTCTGAGTGGCGATAGCCTGGCGGCTCGCATCGGAGTGCAGTTTAACACCGACCAGACTCAGGCTTTCCGGGGAGGTCGCGGCGATAACGGCGTCGCGGTTAACAACTACGACCGTGTTGAAAAAGCCGGACTGCAGCCGGAGGCGGTCGGTCTCCTCTCTCAGCGCCGCCGGGTCGGTGAGACCTTTAATCTGTGTGGCGCTCCACGCAAGCTCACGCTGCGCCGTGCCGAGATAGCGATCGGTCGTGTCAGCCAGCTTGCGCGCGTAGGCAATATTGCTTTCCAGAAGGCTGTCCTCAATGTTGCCCTTCTGAAAAATCAGAAGCGCCACGAGCAGCAGGCAGGAGGTCAGGATCACCCCGCCAACGGAAAGCGACAGAAGCAGGGTGCGGAGACGGAGCTTTTTAAGCAGCATGGCGTGAAGGACCTGGTTGAGGTGTCATCTGAGTGTAACTGTTCAGGAGCCGGTTAAAAGAAGATCAGCGCGCCTTTTACGCTATGCATAAGGGCGGCGGTGCCTGGCGATGTGTCAGCTTAGAGTATTTTATCTGCCTGCTCGCAGCCTAATCTGATGAATTTCGATTCTGACGTCATTCTCGTGGATATTAAGTCAGCGGGTATGTTCAGTGAAGGGAGAGTCTTATCACAGCATGAGAGTGCCCTAAGCATCTGCAATGTAAGCAAAGCTGATAAAGCGCAGGTATTTATGCGCAGACTGCCCAATACAGACATCTCCCGGTGTTATCCACAAAAATTGTGGATAATTTATGTACAACTCATTCACGCTCCTGCTGATGGCATCAGACCCGGTGCCGCCCGCATGCGGGACAATGCGCGCGCTTTGCAGCTTACAGCGTCGGTTAATAGCAATATGCCTTCCACGTTACATCATACAGAGGTTCCTGCAACATTCTGAATAGGCTGAAACCCTTTTCCTGGCATACTCACCGGCCATAGCACGGGCCGCCTGTCATCAACTGCCGGTTACTTCATGCGATAGCGGATTCGGTGATTCCACTGCACCTGAAAGGCAGGACAGGCAATGCCTGGTTGAAGGCATACGCGCGGCACCCGTTTCTGGTCCTGTCTGTCAGGGGGAAAGATACACTGCTTTAAGCAAACCGTAACGTGTCTCAGGACCACGATCTCCTGACAGATAAGCAATTGTGCCTTTGCTTTTTCAAGAATACAGAATGATGTGGCAGGTTAATCCTCTTGCTGCACTGATTTCAGGATTGCCGGAATGGATATTCAGATCGTCACTATAGGCAGCGCTGGCATGGGGCCAAAGGTACGGGATATCACTGCCGTGATCGAAAGCATCGCCTTCCAGACCAACATTCTCGCCCTTAACGCGGCGGTGGAGGCTGCACGGGCTGGCGAAGAGGGGCGGGGTTTTGCCGTGGTAGCCGGAGAAGTGAGAACGCTTGCCCAGCGCAGCGCTACTGCCGCACGTGATATCAAGCAGCTGATCGAGCAGGCCGTGGAGCAGGTGGAAAGTGGCGTGGCGGTCGCAGCAGGTACGGGTCACAGCATCCTTAAAATCGTCGGTATGGTGGGTGAACTGGCGGAGGCCATGGATAACATTTCTCTGGCTTCATCCGAGCAGATGCAGGGTATTTCTCAGGTCAGTATTGCGGTCAGTCAGATGGATGGCGTCACGCAGAAGGGGTCAGTTTGGATATCGAAAATTATTGTACTATAAGGGCTTCCCCGGCATGTCAAAGCCGGTATTTATGGTTTCTGTCTGCTCTTCAGTAAAAATAAAGGGGAGAGACTGCGGTACTATAAACGGCCATGATGAATCGTCATCGATTCGGGCCCTGATGAAAGACGCGCGTGAGGTTCTTGTTCGTTAAGCGGATACGTATATCCTGTACAATAGCCAGATAGGCCTCACGGGGTCTAACCCTTTATCATCAACGAATTGCAGGTCAGATGGTTATACTGCTTCGAGCTTTAGTTGGCTGAGTACAGCCGGAAATCATCACCGTAATGTAGTGATGCCCAACATAGCCGCGCGTTTTTGGCGGCGATGGCCACAACAGCCCGCCAGTACCCTCTGCGCTCAACCAACATACAAACCCAACGGCTGAATGAGTCAGTCCTTTTCCCTGCGCCAATAAGCACTGAACGAGCCCCCTGAACCAGAAGCGTTCGCAGATACGAATCACCGGCTTTTGTGATCCTGCCGAGTTTCGACTTTCCGCTGCTGCTGTATTGTGATGGCGTCAGCCCCAGCCAGGCTGCCAGTTGACGTCCATTTTTAAAATCATGTGCATTACCGATACTGGCCACCAGTGCACAGGCCGTTGTGGGACCAACGCCCTTTAGCTCCATCAGCCGCTGACTGCGATGATCTGTTTTGGCTATGCGGGATAAAATTCGGTCATATTCAGTGATGTTAGCTTCAATGCGATCAACGTGTACCATCAAATCATCAACACATTGCTGAACCTCAAACCCCGTATCTGACGATTGGTAGAGAAGTGACTAAGGCCACCTAAGCCAGCATCAGAATGTGATTGCTATTTTTAATATTAATTTAGGTTTTTTTTGCGTGTTATCGATGCGCAAAAGACATCTTATCTGGCTGCCACTATCTCAATATGGAAAAATGACGGTTCGAATTCTAGGTCAAAGGAGGGATGTTATGTCGGGTTTTCATAACTGGCTACTTGAGATCGCTGGCGGCAATTACTTCCTCTACATCAAACGTCTTTCCGCCAACGACACCGGCGCAACGGGAGGTCATCAGGTTGGGCTTTATATCCCTTCAGCTATCGTTGAAAAGCTGTTTCCGACAATCAATCACACCGGTGTGCTAAATCCTTCGGTCCTTCTGACCGCGCATGTCTCCTCACACGACTGCCCGGACAGCCAGGCCCGGGCGATTTATTATAACAACCGCCATTTCGGTAAAACCCGGAATGAAAAAAGGATCACGCGCTGGGGAAGAGGCAGTCCACTTCAGGACCCTGAAAACACAGGCGCCCTGACGATTCTTGCCTTCAGACTTGATGAACAGAGACGTGATAGCCCGGCTGTAGACATCTGGGTGTGTGCCAACACCGATGAAGAGGACGTCATTGAGGCGGCCATCGGCGAGATTGTTCCTGGCACCCTTATCGCCGGGCCCGCCGGGCAGATTCTGGGCGGCCTGTCTCTTCAGCAGGTACCCGTGAATCATAAATACGTGATCCCCGAAGAGTGGCATCAGCGCTTTCCCTCCGGTAATGAAATTATCCGGTATGCCGCAGGCCATTACGTGAAAAACTCCCATGACCCGGATGAGCAGCTTATTGACCGCCGGCGCATCGAGTACGACATCTTTCTCCTGGTCGAGGAACTGCATGTTCTGGACATCATCCGGAAAGGATTTGGCTCAGTTGATGAATTCATTGCGCTGGCCAATTCTGTCAGTAACCGCCGAAAATCAAGAGCCGGGAAGTCACTGGAACTGCATCTGGAACATCTTTTCACTGAGCACGGCCTGCGACATTTCGCCACACAGGCCGTCACAGAAGGGAATAAAAAACCCGACTTCCTGTTTCCTTCGGCTCAGGCTTATCACGACGCAGAGTTTCCCAGCGAAAACCTGCGCATGCTGGCGGTTAAAACCACCTGTAAAGACCGCTGGCGCCAGATACTGAATGAAGCCAACAGAATCCCCCGGATGCACCTGTTTACGCTGCAGGAAGGTGTTTCACAGGCGCAGTACAGGGAAATGCAGGAGGAAGGGGTCAGACTGGTCGTGCCTTCGTCGCTACACAAAAAATATCCGGAAGCGGTGAGAGCAGAATTAATGACGCTGGGAGCGTTTATTGCTGAGCTGACAGGACTTTATGCAGAATTGCCATAGATAACTGCCGGCAGACAATGCCGGCAGGTTTACTCAGACTTTTTCCGCTTTATTACCGGCAGAAACGGCTTTCAGGATGTAGGGTTCCAGCAGCTTAGCTACAGCTTCGAACACGGGCACCACAACGGAGTTACCAAACTGCCGGTATGACTGTGTGTCAGAAACAGGAATACGGAAAGGTTTGCCAGCGGGCTTCTCAAAGCCCATGAGGCGTGCGCACTCACGCGGGGTCAGGCGGCGCGGCCGGTGGGCCTGATTTTTTTCGTCCGCAAATTCTGCTTCTCCGGTAACCATATCCCAGCCACGGTCTATCAGTATTTCAGATCCGTCTTTGTGATAGCGGGCAGAGAGCGTGCGGGCAACGCTGTCTTTATTTTCAGGGTTAACAAGGCCAAAACCAAAACCGTTACCCTTAGCCGCATGCTTTTTAGCGTAGTTGTAGAGATACTCCCAGAGCTTCGGCGTCAGTATATATTTGCTGTCCACAACAGGCTCCAGCAGTTCGCCAAATGACGGCCGTAGTTCGGGATATAACCGGCTGACGTCGCGCAGGGAAAAGCCTTTGTGAATGTTAAGATCGCGGCGGAAACCAACCAGAACGATACGTTCACGGTGCTGAGGCAGGAAGTGCTTTCCGTCGATGACCTTAGGGTCACTTTTGCCGATATCGGAAGCATCCGAGACTTCATAGCCCAGCTCGTCAAGCGTCTCCATGATGACTTTAAAGGTTTTTCCCTTATCATGGCTTTTCAGGTTTTTAACGTTTTCCAGCACGAAAATGGCCGGTTTTTTGGCCCGGATAATACGCGCCACGTCAAAGAACAGCGTGCCCTGCGCCTCGCATTCAAAACCATGCGCACGACCCAGCGAATTCTTTTTGCTCACGCCCGCGAGGCTGAACGGCTGGCAGGGGAAACCTGCCAGAAGGACATCATGATCCGGCACATGCGCATTAATATGAGCATAGGCATCGGTCTCTGACACTTCAGTATTGTCACTAAGGGTGACTTCCCGGATATCAAGATTGAACGTATGTGCCTGCTCGTCATTGAACCAGTTGGCTTTATACGTGCGAACAGCCTCTTTATTCCATTCACTGGTAAAAACGCACTGGCCCCCGATGGCTTCAAAGCCTTTTCGTATTCCGCCAATACCGGCGAAAAGGTCAATGAACCGGAATGCATAATTCGGGTGATGAGGTGGCGGCTCAGGCAGCATTTTACGAAGAAGCGCTTCTTCAGCAGATGTCAGTGATTTAGGCTGACACTTACCATTGATCCATCGGTTAAGCGTTTCGCGGCTCCACTCGTTTTTGCCGACTTTTCTGAGCAACTCGGCTACATACTTCTGATCATAAATTTCCAGTACCTGCTCGATCAGCTTTTTATCATTCTCCTGCCTCAGTTCTTCTTCCACGGATGCTTTCTCAAGAAGATCCTGCGCCAGTAATTCAAATTCGGACATAATGCCTCCATGGGGTCTTATGGGTGAAAATGTATCACTCATTTGACCCAGAGGGAATTTTTTTATCTGGATATTTAAACAGTATCAATTATCAGCGCGAGACTGCTTCCGGTGCGCTTTACAATAGGGGATTGACGCTCAGCGGAACGGTTTTGCACCGTCAGGGACACTTTGTCATATAAATCAATACATTGAGATGGAAAAGAAAAACACACTCAAAATGGTGTATTTTTAATCGCTAAATAGTATTTAACGGACACCGTTTTCCGTTAATCGATATTTCTCGCCTAACATGAGCGTTCATTCCACTGAGCGTCAGACCCCTTAACAAATTCTGACGCCTTCATGCCGCTGACGCGGCATTCACTGGACAGGCTGCACACTGCTCACCCGTCCGGCTACGTCTGAGAGGTAAGTGCTATGCAGGTTACTGAACAGCAGTACGGGGAACTGGAGAAGGTTTATACCATGATCGGCGCAGTGGTCCTCGCGCTGGCCGGCGACGGTCTTGAAACCACACGGCTGCGCATTGCCGCATTCATTCGTGAAGAACTGGCGAAAACGGATGAATGGTCGCCAGGTATGAAAACGGTCATGCTGAACGCGATCGATACGCTTGAAACCTATCCTGACCAGGAAATAGTGGAGTTACACCGCGACGGCGATGGCGGGGTTCTCTGAGAGACGCTGATGTCATAAAATACCGGTTATCAGGATCACCCTATGCTGTGGTCAGGCATCATGGAATATCTTATGGATAAAGAAAATCTGAACGTCAGTCATCTTGCCTGGTGCGGGCTGATTGCGCTGCATACCGCCCGTCTCGACGGGCTCGCTACCTCGCCCGCACAGGACAACCTCTTTCTGACCCGCTGGCTGGCTACTGCCGAGAAGCAGCGTCGTTTTGGCCGGGAGCTGGCCAGCGACATAAGCTGGCTGCTGAAAGAGGGGCGCCAGAAAGGCCTGCGTGCTGACCTGCCCGGCAAGCTCGATTACCTGTGGTCCGCCAGCAACGGCAACCTGAAGGCGCAGAACGATTTGTTCCGGCTGCAACACGTTCTGCACGCGGTGAAGATGACCGGCTGGATTTACATGGTGCTGGCAGAAGGCGAATGGAGTGGCCGACGGAAATTGCGTCTCAGCCCGTCCGTATCAGGCATCTACCTTAACCGTAACGCGCTGGACACCGGCTTTGATGAACTGGGTCAGCAGCGTATTCCCCTGCCTGCGCGCATTACCGGTGACCTCGCGGGGCTCGATGTGCTGCTGCAGCGATCGGGCTGGCGCCGCGAAGCCGCCGACGCTCAGGACGCGCAGCTGCATACCCTCCTGGCCGAAGGGTTTATTACAGCGTAAGGCCGAGTCTGCGATGAGGAACTATTGCAAGATACAGTGGTTGCCGTAACTTTAAGCTTCAGGAACGATGCTATCGCCGGGCATGACTGACGTTATGCAAATCGTTATTCATAAGCTGGAAATTCTTCCGGATGTGGAAAGCGCGGAGCCGCTCTGAAAACCCGTGCCGGTATTACACCGGTTATCAATGGCCCTTAAATCGACTGCCTGAGCTTTTCTGTTTGATGCTTTACCTGATGATTAGCGGAGCAGATTCACCGGTTTACAACCGGCAGCAGTCCCGGTTATAAATTTAGTGGATGATGTGCCGGTTCTGAAAAGGAGGAACCTGTGGAAGAAGAACAGGGACTGAGGATAGCGCTTTCGCCGGTGCAGCTGGCTGCTGTACTCTCTGATCGCAGCGTCAGTGAAGGTGAATCAGCCAGTAACCGTATATCCGGCGGGCTGGGGCTGGCGGGTGGCGTGGTGGAAATGTTCGGTGCAGGCGCCCTGTGCGTGGTGCCAGAGCCCACCATGCTGACCAAAGCCGGCTGCGTCTTTGTCGGAACGCACGGACTTGATACCATTCAGGCCAGTCTCCGGCAGGTCTGGACCGGCAGGCAGGTCAATACCGATACCTTTAATTCCGCCGTGGCGCTCGCTGAATCACTCGGCGCTGACCGCCAGACCGCCATGAAGGTGGGTCTGACGGTAGACATTGCCATTCCGATGGCGTTTGCGCTGGCGGCCGGTGCAGAGCGGGTCATTGCGGTACGCCGCGGCCGTTTCAGAATTGCTGAGCATGAGTCGCTTTCAGGACGCGCGCCCGGTGGCCACACCATTGAACGGCACATCGGAAAGTCGCCGCATGAGTTACGCGAAAGGCTTGTCAGAGAGCCCAGGCTTGAAGAATCCAGCAGCTTTAAATCACTGAGTGATGCTGAGTCAGTTATCAGCCGGGTGCTGGCTGATAATAAAAATCAGATAATGATGTGGGTGAAGAACGTTCCGCCTGGCATGCGGGCCCGCATGCGCCTGAGCCGGCGGTTTGCGCACCCCACGGGGATTATGGTACGCAAAGGAAATCAGGAGACCGTTACCTGTTATGCCGTCCGCGTGGTGATTGATTTCAGGTCGTTTAACGGAAAACCTTATTTTGTTCTGACTGCGTTTCCGGAGGTATAGTGTACCGTATCAGCATCAGCGAACTGGATAATTTTATCGGCGTATATTTCGGTCAGGATTACGTTATGGCCGAATCCGGACATGAGATAGAACCTAAAATTCAGGCCTACATTCATGATATGCCTGATGCAAATCTTCATGCCCTGCTGGCAGACATTGAACTGTTTCTGGACGGGTGCGACGATACCGAGCTGGATTTCCGGACGCATTACAAAGGGGAATTTGTGCCGGCGAACTGGGACACCACGGCGCAGGCGTTTCTGGCGCGGGTACAGGCGCGGGTGTCTGCCGCGCTTAAAAACCGTGAACGCTGACATCTGGCCGTCGATCCCCGCGAAGCAGTCAGCGTTGCCAGGTCCCTGTTCCTCCGGGTTCCCTTTTTACAGGCTACAGTGAATGCCCGGAGTGGCTCAGAATAACGGACATGCAGCGGACGAGCCGCCAGTGAACAGCCAGATACAAACCATTGTATTTTACCCTGCACAGGCATTGTGTACGTGCGATCCGCACTTTTACGAGCAACGATTTCATTCATCAGGGACCTGCCAGGAATAACGCCATGAACAGACATGAAGTGACGTCTGCGCTTTTCAGCAGCGCGGGATACGATGCGACTACCGGCGTGCTTGAACTGGAGTACCGTAACGGCGCGTGCCGGCAAAGGTGTATCAGGCCTTCTGTGCGGCCGCAGACAGCGACACTTTTTTCAGGACCAGCATCGAGGGGCGCTACCTCTCTGTGCGGGGCAGCCTCAGCCTGCGGCGCGACGTCTGAGGCCATCATCTGCGCGTACGCATCATAGTTCTCCAGCGCCTGCTGGCGACAGTATCGGACGGGGGGCCCTGCGCTCAGCCCGTACCCGGTAGCCACAGCGGCGCTGCCGGGCTGAATCCGTCAGCGTGGCTTGTACCCATGACCAGAACGCGCGTCCAGCATGCGGGGTCACACTGTAGCCGGCCTTTTTCATGATTTTACGGGCAATGCTCTCACTCCATTTACAGATGAGTGAAAGTGCCCCGTTAAAATCACCGCGTGATGTGAGCATGTTTATTTCGTGAAATTCGTTCATGGTTTCCCCTTCCCTGTGTGAATTATATTATCGGCAGGGATTAATAATGACTTAATCCGTATTTGTTATATTTTGTTTCGACAGTAACAGGGTGTTATTTAATTAATGAAACGCGCGGCGTGATAGAATATTTACTCATTTTCCCGGCAGGCGACCATCTATGAATAAATATAAAGCCAGAGTAATCGCGTTATGCGCGATTGTATTTATACCCTGTTCGTTCGCTACGGTGACGGCAGGATTCTCTCCCGGCGGCACGGCGCTGAACCTGATACTGCAGTTCGCCGGCAGCGCGCGCCAGAGCGTGGACGTGGCGGCCTATGACTTCACCAGCCAGCCCGTGGCGCAGGCGCTGGCTGCTTCCGTGGCGCGGGGCGTGACGGTACGGCTGGTTGCCGATGAAAAGAAAAGCCGGGACCGGTGGTCACTCGTCAGCGCGCTGGCCTGCGCGGGTGTGCAGGTGCGCGTCAAAGGCATGTACAGCATCATGCACAATAAATTTATTGTCACTGACGGAAGCGCGGTTGAAGCCGGGTCACTTAACTACACGTCATCGGCCGATAAAAGAAATGCTGAAAACGCACTGGTTATTACAGGCGAGCCGGAAACCGCGCGACAGTACCAGACGGAATTTAACCGTCTGTGGAATGAATCTTCGCCTGTAACGTGCTCTGAAACAGAAACTAATTAAGTCTTTATCGTAATCTTATTTCTTCTACCAGACACTAGTATGAATTCTGAGTATGCGCGGATGTAACTGATATGGCGTAATTGTGGCATCGACGTATACTGACATCATGAGTAATGAATTCATCCTTCATCACAGACATTACGGAAATACAGGTTTATTTCGAAAAGCTGAAAACTGGTCAGAAAGGAATATTTGAATGGCTTTCCAGAGTCCGGCCCATAACTACACAGAAGCACGCCTGAGTCTGGGTGACCTCGCTCATCTTTCACCTTATTCAACCTATCTGATGCGCAGCGACAGCAGCTTTCCTGATGCCGGCATCGTGAAAGAGTCTGTGCTGGCCATCGATCGTGCACTGGTACCGGCGCATGGCCAGCTCATCGTGGCCGAGTTCGACGGGGAGCTGACGCTGCGGCGCCTGCTGCTCGATCCTGTTCCCGCCCTGCAGGCGCCGGATTCAGATGAAACCATTACCCTGCTGGATGTGAGTCAGGGACTTCCCGTATGGGGTGTGGTTGCATACGCACTCACCGATGTGGCCGGGCTGGGATTCAACGGACCGGTGAGAGAGTAATCATGTTTGCGCTGGCCGATGCCAATAATTTTTATGCATCCTGTGAAACTGTATTCAGGCCGGATTTGCGCGGTAAGCCCATTGTTGTCGTGTCGAACAATGATGACTGTGTAATCGCACGATCGGTGGAGGCTAAACGCTTAGGGATTAAAATGGCGGCTCCGCTGTTTCAGAACGAGCGTTTTTTCAGGCAAAACGGCGTTCAGGTGTTCAGCTCTAATTACGAGCTTTATGGCGACCTGTCTGCACGCATGATGGACATCCTGGGCGAGATGGCTGCGGGACAGGAAGTCTATTCCATTGATGAATCTTTCCTGGATGTCACCGGAATTGGCAGCCTCATCCCGCTTGAAACGTTCGGACAGCAGATGCGCGAGCGCATACGGCGGGAGACAGGACTGATTATCGGTGTGGGGTTCGGGCCGACCAAAACGCTGGCCAAACTGGCCAACCATGCGGCCAAAAAGTGGACCCAGACACGGGGCGTCGTGGACCTGTCTGACCGGAGCCGTCAGCGCAGACTCCTGCATCTGACCGATGTCAGTGATATCTGGGGCATCGGCCGGCGCATCAGGCTGCGGCTTAATCAGCTGGGAATCACTACGGCTCTGCAGCTGGCGGACAGCAACGTCAGCATGATACGAAAGAGTATCGATGTCATCACGGAGCGTACAGTAAGGGAACTGAACGGCGAGTCCTGCCTGGCGCTTGAGGATGCACCGCCGCCGAAGCAGCAGATAGTGAACTCACGTTCTTTCGGGCAGCGTGTCACACAGCTGGAAGAGATGCAGCAGGCTGTGGTCCTTTACGCCACGCGCGCCGCTGAAAAGCCCAGGGAGCAGAATTCGCGCTGCCGCCATATCAGCGTGTCCATCGCCACCGGCCGGCACGGCGATGAGCCGCAGTATTCAAACACTACCTCCCGCATCTGTGACTATCCAACCAGTGATACGCGGGACATTATAGCGTCGGCGCTTCGTGGCCTGGGCACGATCTGGCGGGATGGATACAGATACGCCAAAGCCGGCGTAATGCTGGGAGATTTTTACCAGTCCGGTGTGGCGCAATTTGACATGTTCAGCGAACAACAGCCGCGGGCAAACGCTGATGCGCTGATGGCGGCGCTGGACACCATTAACCGTTCAGGCAAAGGAAAGGTGTGGTTTGCGGGTCAGGGAGAACGTGACAGTGCCTGGCAGATGAAGCGTGAAATGCTCTCGCCGCGTTATACGACTAGATTAAAGGATATTCCAAAGATAAAGTAGCAATCTTACTTCTTTTTTAATGTCAGATAGCAGGTTGCCGTTCCATAGTATTATTTCCCTGTCCAGGCTGTAACAACCTCTTCAGCACTCTTAATGTAAAAGTCAAGCAGGAACTCGGCGATATCATTTCTCGAACAATCAATCAGGCTGAATTCAGTAAGGCTCTGATCATTCAGTATGACATTCGCTTCACCTGCCATATAAGCACGCCCTGGAATTGTAAGACTTTTCTTTATAAAGTACAAAATCTGACTGACAGGTATACGAACCCGGTCCATTTTACTTGTCACTGAGTTATATTTGTAGGCCGTAATGAACGGAGTACCGATGTCCTGTGCGTCATCTCGGGCGCCGCAGACTTCAGCTATTTTTTTCGCTAAATCAATAAAGGGATTTATGTTGAAGTCACTACCGCTGCCGTAATTCTTTGCCTTTTCGCTGAGGTAAAAAGCTATATCAAGCGGGTCTTTAAAGCTAACTGATGACAATTTTTCAATTGTTTTCCTGATAATGTCTTCTTCTGGAAGATCATACTGATCGATAACTTCATTTACCCAGTTAAGAGTGATTTCATCAATGGATAAATTTTTCTTTCGGACCAACATTTAATTTCTCCTCTTCATATTGTGTTCAGAATGTACGTTATCAGTAATGTAAGCAAGACGAGCCATTCTTTGCATATTGCAGAATCAATCATTAAATCATGATTTCATTCTAAGATCGCTGCGTTGATAGCTCCAGTCGATAAGGCTGTCAGGGCGCTGTAAATCAAAGAGTATGCGGGTTTCGAATCCGTTACCTACAAAGGACACATTGCCCTCAACAAGTGAGGCAATGCCCTTCGACCCTACGTGAAGCGTATTCTGGGTATGAGCATATTTATCCGGATATTCCTCCAGAGTAAACAGACAGCGATGCCTGGCATTTGCCCTTTCAAAAAACTTCTTATGGTCAAAACACATTACGATAAGCAGCTTTCCGGCCATGATGTCCATAAGCAAATCTGTCGGAAGGTTTATGCTCAAAAAAGGGCGTGACAGCGTATCAAAAAAACTTTCATTTATATTTGTTACCCGGCCTTTAAATTCGGTACCGTCTATCCAGATATTGAATCCCACAAAGCCCATTTGCGTTTCAGCATAAACGCCCACGTATACGCACTCATCGATAACATCGATGGCCCATTCTTTACCGCCTTTAATTTCTTCAGCCAGGTTAATAATATGTTCACTAAAAAATTCCGGCTGATAGTCACGGTCTTCAATTATGACGCGTGATTGCATCAGGTTGTCATATCCTTCCCCCGTATGTATAGCTTCCAGCGCGTTTCCGGCCCGAATCATCTGGTTTTTAATACGGTTGAACTGCCGGGCATCGTTAACTGGTTTATCGTTAAGGAAATTCTCTTCAAAGTGAGGACAGCCGGAGGTATAACCAAATTCCGCAGCCTGATATAGCTCGATATTCTTTATTCCGCTCTTGACCTCGACCAGCTGAAAGCCGTCCTGGAGCGAAATCATGACCAGGTCTCCTACGTGCACAAAGGTACTCATATCGCTGACAACCGCGAGCCGGTGTGGGTCGCTGTTGAGATCGTCCGCGGCAATTAGGGAATCAATAATGTTCTCTTTTGAGAGGTTGTCCAGATCGGCTTTGATGGGCAGCCGGCGCACGGATGAGGCCTCATTGCCGAGCATTCCCCAGATGAGGGCATCTGCCGTGCGGCGCAGCACACGAATCTCCAGCTTTTTCAGTTCAATAGAGGCGATGCATTCGTCCTTCTGCGTTTTCTGACGATTGCGATGATGTTCCTTTTTTTTCACCTCCAGCTCATTAATCTCGTCAAGCCTCACCACGACTGAAAGTGCGATATGTTTGTGTGCGGTCTTCCAGCGTGAGACACAGGCTTCATATCCTGCTGTCATATCCCCTTCCTGGCCCAGACGGGCCAGTTCAGTTTCCTCGCCACGGATGAGAAGCGTGATTTTCTGCATATGTGAAATGAACTCAGGTGAAAACAGGGTCCAGAACTTCAGAAAAGGCCTGAATTTTCTGTCCATTTCTCTGTCACGTCCGGTGTTTTTCATCTACACCTCACGCCATTCAGGCCGGTTTAACGGCGGTTGCAACCGGATGCCGCCCCGCAGTTTTGTTTTCAGGTTCAAACGTGACGCGGTCACCCACGGCGTAAGCACCCAGTCTGCCCGCAAAATTTCTCGCCTGCGCAATAAATTTCGTCCCGTCCTTTTCACTGAGTAACATGGCAAAACCTTTACCGGCATCCAGCGAGATAATCCCGCCTGTGTGCCGGGTTTCCAGCAGCGTGCTGGCCAGCCAGTCATCCTCTGACGTCTGCGGTATGTCCGGCAGCCCTGACGGCAGCTTTTTATTTTTCCACAGCGCATGGGGATTACACAGCTCGTTCATCTTCTGCGTGTTCTCAATGATGCTGAGCAGCTTCAGGTTTGAAGGGTTTATCCAGCGGATGACGTCCAGACACTTGTGATAGTCCCGCACGACCTTATTGATAGCCTGCTCCACGCAGTATGTCTTGTCTGAGCGCCAGAGCGGTTCGTGGTGAGACAGGCGGTTTCTCAGGGTGTTGATGTCACGCAGGTCAGCTCCGATCCGGTTGACGGAAAGCGGCGTGCCCTGCTTTTTATCGAGTGCGTTCGGGAAGACTTCCGGTATGAGGTGCGGCCAGAGGTGAAGATAGCTGGCATAGCCGTCGCTGTAGTCGCGGTTAACCATTGAGACCCAGAAGCCAAACGTCAGCTTGGCGATGAGGTTTTCAGTGGTCGGCGGCTTGCCGTCCTTTCTCAGCTGCGCTTTGGCACCTTCAACAGCGCGCCAGGAGTCCCGGTTGTTCTGCTGAGTCATGACGGTCACAAACCACTTATCGTCGATGCGGCTTTTCAGCGCGGGCCAGTCGGCCGCAGGCGCACTCTGCTCGATGAGTGTCTCTTCGTGCCGCCTCTTTGCAGCGCAGATGGCGTTTCTCAGGGACACCTCTATGATCTGCAGCGTGGGAAGGAACGCGCCGGCGAGCTGTTTGTTCCAGAGGTAGATGCCGAGGCACTCCTCCTCGCTGGCTCCGTTAAAGACCGAGGACTTGTAGGTGGCAAACCTGTGCTGGGAAATTGAATCCAGTATGGCGGCAATGGTCATAATCACTCCTTGTTATGCTGCTACTATACTGCGGCCTGAAGCGGATGCCACAGACATTACGCTTGACGTAAGCGTCAGTTTGTACGAAAATCTCTCCCCAGAGACGGGATCTCTGACTGTGTGAGCGATCCCGGCCAATGCCGGGACGCGAAAATTTCGAAAAAGGCTTCCTCGCGGAGGCCTTTTTTGATCCTGTCATTCTCAGAACTCTTTCCCCTTCTTTTTATTCGCATCATGCCGTCCGACGGCTGCGCTTGGCCGATTTTTTACGATTGGGCATTTCCGTTATAAAGCCAAAAATTTATTTGTGAAATTTCCTGATGCTGAACCCATGACTAAAAATGCACTCAGGTTTTACTGGGGAACGCTGTATAACTCGAATAATGATATTGAATGGCTTAATCCTGCTGAATGCAGGGATGTTGGAATACCTTTAGGCGGCCTGCGTGATGCCATTCTCGAAAAATTCAGTATTTCAGATTCTGAAAGTCTTGAAGGGGCTGCAATCATTTTTGATGGTCGTTGCCACTGGAATAAAGATAAAACGAAAAGAATAATAAATATATATGACAGTGAGCGTATATTCATTTCTTTAGCTGATTAACTATGGCAGGCATTGCGTAAATTTATAGCAATCGCTTTGTTTAATATGACTGGCTGCCTTCTTTACGGTTAAAATATGCCAGAATGATGCATGTATAAACAGGAACAGAGAGGAGAAGGACACGCAGTGACGCTGACAGAAAAATCGGGCCACCTGGCATGGTGCGCCCTGGTGGCGCTTGAGCTGGCCCGCCAGGACGGCGCTGTATGTTCTGCCGCTCAGGAAAATCTCTTTCTGACCCGCTGGCTGGCGACTGCCCTGAAGCAGCGCCGCTTTCCCCGTGAGGTAACGCCCGACATCGAATGGCTGCTGAAACAGGGGCGCCAGTATGGCGTGGGCGCAAAGCTTGCCGGCAAGCTGGACTACCTCTGGCGCTCCTGCACCGGTGCGCTGTCTGAACAGAACGACCTGTTCCGGCTGACGTATGCGTTGGAAACCGCGAAGGACATGCACTGGGCATACCGGCTGCTCAGCGACCGGGAGTGGGCAGGACGCCATGCCGCTGCCCTGAACCCTGACGTCAACGGCATTTACGTGTCCCGGACCAGCCTGGACGCGGCGTTTGACGACAACGGCTGGCAGGTCAGCCCGCTGATGGCGCGCCTGACCGGGCGCGTGAAGGGGCTGGAAACGCTGTTTAACCGCTGTGGATGGCAGATGACCAGTGAAGGGCCGTCCGGCCTTTATGCACTGACGGCAGAAAAGCATCAGTTAACAGAAGCATAGATAAAATCAGTACAGCAGCTGCTCTCTTCAGCTGACCGGAATAACGGCGTTTACTGACTACAGTGGATGTCTGACGCAAGGGAGTGAAGAATGGAACGTGAAGCAATACTGCAGGTGCTCAGGGCGAACCCGGACAACTGCATCCGGGCCTTTCACCGCGGGCACCCGGGCTGCTCCGGGTACATGGAGGGGAAGCTGCTGATAAGGCGCTACACAACAGTTCTAATGAGCGGGCAGCAACCGCTTTGACATGATAAAAGTACTGTGAGGAGGCCGCGAGTCTATTCCTGCTCATTAAATGGCCGGAGCGCGCTTGCTACATCTGACCGGTGATTTGAGGATAAAAATCCTTTTGATGTCTGTCTGGTTATCCGAAGCGTGCGAATGTGAGAGTGCAAGAAGGGTTGTTCCATTGAAAACGGCATGCCTGCTTTAGCCCGTCTTGTCAGATTCATTCCTATGAGTATCAGCCTCCTCAGCAATGTACTTTGCTGAATGACGCTTAAGCCCGGCCAGATTTCATCACCAGATGGTCATAGCCTTTGCGGCGATAATTCAGCACCGAGATGCCCCAGAAAATTACAAAAATCCCCACAGCCACGTAGCCCACACTGCCCATATTGTCGTTAAGCTGACCAATCTGCGTCCACAGCCCGCCGTGCATATCCAGCTTATCCGCTATCAGCCCGAGCGCTTCCAGGCCGCCGATAAACAGGGCGATGACCACACTGGTGGCGGTAATCATGATGTTGTAATAGAGCTTACGCACCGGTTTATCAAATGCCCAGCCGTACGCGCCGACCATAACAAAATTATCCAGCGAATCGACCAGCGCCATGCCGCAGGCAAACAGGACCGGGAACACCAGAATGCTCCACACTGACATACCAGAAGAAGCACCCGCTGCAGACAGGCCCAGCAGGCTGATTTCGGTGGCGGTATCAAAACCCAGCCCGAACAAAAAGCCGACCAGATACATCTGCCAGCTTCTGTTGACCAGATTAAATGCGAAATGAAAAAGCCTGCTCATTACGCCACCGTGTACCACGAGCAGCGCATCCTGCGACGCATCGGTGTTGCCCTGTTTGACCTGCTGGAAACGGCGGTAAACATCGCGCAGGATCAGCGCATTCAGTAGCGCCATCAGCAGCAGAAACAGGGCCGAAATCAGCGTGCCGATTGACCGGCCATAATCATGCAATCCGCCAATTTTATCGCCAAAAACCAGCGAGGTAGCGGCAATCGCCACACAGGCCAGTACTACGATGGTCGAGTGCCCGAGTGAGAAAAAAGCGCCGACGGCAACCGGACGTTGTCCCTGCTGCATTAATTTGCGTGTCACGTTATCAATAGCAGCAATGTGATCGGCGTCGACAGCGTGGCGCAGACCATAGCCATAAGCCAGCAGTGAGGCCGCGATCAGCGCTGCGCTGTGATGGAAGACTATCAGCGCCCAGCCCCAGGCCGCTAAATTAGCTGCGATCAATCCGCATAACAGCCAGCCGGCACGGCGGTGAGTGTGAAAAAAATCACGGTTTATCATGATAATCCTTATGCGTTAATGAAAAGCCAGGATGCTGAAGGCGGGCACAGGCGATAACCGCCTGGCCGAGCGCCAGCCCGCCATCGCCAGCCGGCACCTGTTGGGGCATCAGGACCTGAAAAGGGGCTAAATAGTGAGGCAGAAGCTGTCGCAGTAGCCGGTTGTGCAGTACGCCACCGCCCAGCGCGACGGTGGTGACGCCGTGGATTCGCGCCTGATGACGGGCGAGGCCGGCAAAGCCCTGCGCCAGCGCGTCATGAAAGGCAAACGCCCGCTCGGCGGGTGCGGCCTGCCAGTTAAGCCATTGCCGCCAGAACGTCGCGAGATCTAACAGGATTTGCTTACCGGTGTGGAGCAAAGGCAGGGTGACCGGATGCAACGCACCCTGCGCGCTGCGCGCCAGCGTCTCCAGACGACAGGCGGCTTCGCCTTCCCAGCTCAGACTTGCGGGTGCGCAATGAAGGGCCGCGGCGACGGCATCAAATAAGCGCCCGCAGGACGAGGCCCGTAGCGCATTGATTCCGGCGCTAATCGCCTTTGAAAGTGGCAACCACGGATGTGATAACACGGTGTCCGCTTCAGAGCGTTTCTGCCAGTCCGGCACAAACGCCTGCCAGTGCGCCAGTAAGTTACGCCAGGGTTGCCGTGCGGCACAGTCACCGCCCGGCAAGGCGACGGCAGGGAGCCCGCCTGCATGCTCACAGTGCAGGTAATCCACCAGCAAACACTCCCCGCCCCATAACGCCCCATCCTCACCATAGCCGAGTCCATCCAGTGCCAGTCCGACCACTCTCCCGCCGTCCAGCGGCCAGCTATGTTCTGCCAGACAGGCGGCGAGATGCGCATGATGGTGAAACACCGCCATCCTGTTGATTGTCGGGCGTTGCGCCTGACAGTAGCTGACGGCGTCAGGATGCGCATCACAGACCGTTATCTCCGGTGTACAGTCATAGAGCTGCTGAAAATGTGCAATGGCCTGTTGCTGCTGGCTGGCAATATCGCTGCGGGTGAGGGAGCCAAAGTGCGGACTGAGAATAGCCTGATTGCCGCGAAGCAGGCAGAAGGTGTTTTTGCGTTCACCGCCCAGCGCCAGCAGGGGGTACGGACTGTCAAATCCGGCGGGCAGAGTGAGTGCATCAGGCACGTAACCGCGCGACCGGCGCAGCATTTCGCTGCCATGCTCTGTCACCCGCAGCAGTGAATCATCAGCGCGCTGCACAATGTCGCGATTATGCAACAGCCAGAGGTCGGCGATATCCTTAAGTTGATCACGCCCCGTCTCATTGGTCAGTGCGGGCGCACAGCCGTTTGCATTGCCGGAGGTCATTACCAGTGGGGTCTGACAGGACTGCATCAGTAAATGGTGCAGCGGAGTAAACGGCAGCATCAGCCCGATTTCATCCATCTCCGGTGCAACCGCCGCACACAGTGGTGACCGCGGATTTTTCGCAGTCAGAACAATAGGTGCGGCTGGCGATTGCAGCCTCTCGCGCAGCCTGCCTTGCGCGTGGATATCGCTGCACTGCGCCAGCCAACTGATGTCCGGTAGCATCACAGCCAGCGGCTTAGTCGGACGCTGTTTGCGTTGACGCAGACGCAGCACTGCCGCCTGCTGTGTGGCATCACAGGCCAGATGGAAGCCGCCCAGCCCCTTAATGGCAACGATTTTTCCTGCCTGTATCGCCATCGCCGCCTGTGCCACTGCTGCCTCGTCCTGCGCCAGAACGTCGCCATGGTGTAATGTCGCGCTGACGCAAGGGCCGCAGTGCGGACAGGCGATCGGCTGGGCGTGAAAGCGCCGGTCGGCCGGGTTGTAATACTCCCGCTCGCAGGCCGGGCATAGCCTGAATTGCGCCATGCTGGTCAGCGCGCGGTCGTAAGGCATTGCACGGATCAGCGTAAAACGCGGCCCGCAGTGGGTACAATTGGTAAAGGCATAGTTAAACCGACGGTCGGTTGGTCGGGCCATATCCTGCAGGCAGGCCGGGCAGGTTGCCGCATCAGGAACCACCTGGGTATTCATCCGGCTGTGACGGCTATCAGTGATAGTGAAATTTTGCGGCGCCGTCTGCCAGACGAAATCATCGACACTCAGGCTGTCAATATGCGCCAGCGGCGGGCAGTCGCGGCGTAACTGTTCTGTCAGCGCGTCAAGGCTGACAGGTTTAAGTAGCCTGATTTCTACACCTGCGCTGTCGTTACTGACCTCACCACGCAGCTGCAGCTGGTGTGCCAGCTGCCAGATAAATGGCCGGAAACCGACCCCCTGGACTTTGCCGCAAATGCGGATACGTATGCCGGAAACAGACATGACTCTCTCATTTCCTTACGATTCGGGCGGCAACCCGGCAGCCACTGTGACCCCGACCCCCTGATGATTATCAGCTCTTCGGGATCGCGTTGTGCGCTGCTGTGCTGCGACGCGAAAATGATGATAAGTTCGCGTCAGGATGCCCTGGTGAAATTAAATCCCGCTGGCGGGGATCAGGTCTTCAGCGGCGCTGCGCAGGCGGGCTTTCATGTCGCTGTAAGTCTGATGTGCGTAGCTTTCAGCCCAGCGTTGATCGGCGATCGGTTCGACTTTCACTGCGCAGTATTTGGTTTCAGGCGTTTTAGAGATAGGGTCGAGGTTATCCTGCGTCAGTTCATTGCAGGCGCCGATCCACCACTGATAGGTCATGTACACCGCACCGGCATTAATACGTTCGTTGTAGTTGACGCGTGAGATGACTTTGCCACGGCGTGAGGCTACCCAGACCAGTTGCTGGTCACTGATAGTCAGCGCCTGTGCATCGATCGGATTCATCTGCACGAAGCCAGGTTCGTCAGCCAGCGTTTGCAATGCTGCACAGTTGCCGGTCATGGAGCGACAGGAGTAGTGGCCGACTTCGCGTACGGTACACAGCACCAGCGGATAGCTGTCGTCCGGCAATTCAGCCGGCGCGCGCCACGGCGCGGCAAACAGCTGACCTTTACCGGTTGGGGTATCGAAGTGGTTATTGGCATACAGGTAGGGCGTTCCTGCGCTGTCAAGCGTGGTGCATGGCCACTGAACGTGGCCCAGTTCACCCATTTTTTCATAGGTTGCGCCATAGAACAGCGGGCATAAGCTGCGCATTTCATCCCAGATTTGCTGATTATCGCGGTAATGCATCGGATAACCCATCTGCGTCGCCAGCAGGCTGATGATCTCCCAGTCGCGCTTGACGTTACAGGTCGGTTCGATGGCTTTCTCAAAGCGCTGGAAGCCACGGTCGGCACAGGAAAAGACGCCACCATGTTCACCCCAGGATGTCGCAGGTAAAATAACGTCAGCCTGTTCCGCAGTTTTGGTCATGAAAATATCCTGTACCACCACAAAGTCGAGCGCGGCAAAGCCTTTGCGCACCAGCCCTAAATCCGCCTCGGTCTGAAGCGGATCTTCGCCCATGATGTAATAGGCTTTAACCTTGCCTTCGAGCGCCAGATGCGGAATTTCGGTGATGCGGTAACCGATGTCGGTATCCATCAGATTGACGTCAATCCCCCAGGCATCGGCGAATTTCGCCCGCACGTTCGGGTCGGTAACCGACTGATAGCCGGGGAATTCATTCGGCAGCACACCCATGTCGCAGGCACCCTGCACGTTATTTTGCCCGCGCACCGGGCCGACGCCGACGTTGGCCCGGCCGAGGTTGCCTGTCAGCAAGGCCAGCCCCGCCAGGCCTTTTACCACGTCAACGGCCTGGCCAAACTGAGTCACGCCCATGCCCCACATGATGGTGGCTGAAGGCGCTGCGGCGTAGGTGCGCATCGCCTGACGGATTTGCTGTGCGGACACGCCGGTCTGTTCCGCTACCGCTTCCGGGGCGTAATCCGCGACATTTTTACGGTATTCCTCAAAGCCTTCGGTGTATTTCGCTACATAGTCGTGGTCATACAGATCTTCTTCGATCAGCACATGTGCAAAAGCATTGACCAGCGCCATATTACAGCCGTTTTTGATTTGCAGATGCTGATCGGCAATACGGGCGGTTTCAATGCGGCGTGGGTCGCAGACAATGATTTTTGCGCCTTTCTCTTTAGCCTTGATCACCCGGCGTGCGACGATCGGATGGGAATCTGCGCAGTTATAGCCGATCACCAGCAGACATTTTGAATTCTCGATATCGCCGATAGAATTACTCATCGCGCCGTTGCCGAGCGTCGCCTGTAAACCCGCCACGGACGGGCCGTGGCACACCCGGGCGCAGCAGTCGACGTTGTTAGTGCCAATCACCGCTCGGGCAAATTTTTGCATGACATAGTTAGTTTCATTGCCGGTTCCGCGCGAGGAACCGGTGGTCATGATGGCACGCGGACCGTGTTTCTGTTTGATCTCCGTCAGCCGCTGTGCGGTGTAGCGAATGGCTTCATCCCAGCTGACGGCTTCGAACTTTCCGCCTTTCTGACGGCGGATCAGCGGCTGTGTCAGGCGCGGGGTCAGCAGTTTGGTGTCATTGAGAAAATCCCAGCCATAATAGCCTTTCAGACACAGTTCGCCCTGATTGGTAACGCCGTTCGCCGCTTCGGCGCGAATAATTTTTCCGTTATCCACCACCAGATTCAATTTACATCCAGCGCCGCAGTAGGGGCAGACAGTCGTGACTTTTTTCATTGGAAGGTTTCCTTAATCCGGGGTTAAAACAGCAGCGGAGAAGTGTTGTCGAGCGCCGCGCGGCGACGTTTTTCTGCATTCATCTCCTGTAACTGGTTACGATCGATAGCGAACAGGGCGTTGGTCGGGCAGATGGCCAGACAGGCCGGGCCTTCAGTCCGGCCATGGCACAGATCACATTTGTGCGCTTCGGCTTTATCCGAGGTAGCTGCCATCGCGGCGCCGTTCTGGCGGAAAATCGGTTTTGTCACCACTTCCATTGCGCCGTACGGGCAGGCAACCACGCAGGTTTTACACCCGATGCAGCGCTCCTGCAGCACCTGCACATGGTCGGCTGAGCGAAGAATGGCGCCATTGGGGCAGACGTTGGCACAGGGTGCATCTTCACACTGGCGACACATCACCGGGGTACTGAGGTTGACGCCTTTTATCACGTGCAGACGCGGTGCGAATGTCGCGGCGCTGAGCAGCGAGATATCCTGCGAGTCGTTATGCGCCATTACGCAGGCAATTTCACAGGTACGGCAGCCGATGCATTTTTTGGGATCGGCGATGATGAACCGGTTCATGAGTAATTAGTCCCTAAGCCATTGGTTTTAGCTACTGGCTATACATAAAGCGTGCCAGTTCATGTTTTTAATTTTTACTATTAAATTCATTGAGTTAATTTTAAAGGTTGCTCCGCTGACGAAATTTTTCACTGACGTCATATTTGCGTCGTCACCGTATCGACAGTTATGTCGAAAGACTGAAAGGAGCGATCCCAGGACCAGTTTCAAGTCGCGGTAACAGCTGATGCAGGCGGCTGATCGCCTGTTCCACAGCGGTACTCATCGGGTAATAAAACGCGACGACGTCGGGCTGAATACCGACAAAGGTGATCTGCGGGATGTCCTCGCGCAGTTGCTGCATGAGAAAGGTCAGCGGCAGATTGTGGGTAGTCATCATGAACATGTCGGCGATATCTTCCTCGGCAATAATGCGCATTTCGCCAGGCGCCAGCCCCATATCGGTAGCATCAGCAATCACCAAATGTTGTGGATGCAGTTCGCGCAAATAGCCGATGTCGTTTTCAGGTGCCGCGCCGCCGTCCACCACCGTCCAGCCGGGAAGTGGTTTTTCCGCGCACAGTTCGGCCAGACGCGGACCGGCGCCGTCGTCGCCCATCATGCTGTTGCCCACGCACAACAGCGCGTAGCGGGGAAGGTTCTCAGGGTAATCAGGCATCGTACCTCCTGACCATCAGGTACATGGCGGGGTCATTTTCAATTTGCGCCAGCAGGGCGATAAGCTGTTCGCTCCATCCTTGCTGTTGCACCGTCATTTGCGGGCTTGCATCGCGCAACGCCAGTGCCAGCAAATGCGTGTGGCTGCTGTCGATAGTAATCTCGCCAAATCGCTGAACACCCGCCAGTTTGCGGCGGGCTTCGCTGTTTTCAGGCAGACAGTCGATCCAGTGCAGATAGCCATCGAACGGGCATTCGAGGCGCGATTGCAGACAGTCGATCACCCCGAGGTGATGGCCGATAGCCAGGCTGTAATAAATCACTTCCTGCGCTTTCTGCGAGCAGCGTTTCTGGGCGCTTTTTTCATCAACAAACTTGCTGCTCAATGAATAGAAAATCACTTTGTCTTTGTCAGGCGCATGACCATCATAGGACTGATGGCGCGCGTAGCGCTGGTCGTTAACGGAAGTCATCACAGACGCACCTCGCCTTGCAGCACCTGATGATAGATATGCTGCAGATTGCCGATGATTTCGCTCAGGCGCAGGTCGCCCTGTTCAGCCAGATAGGCCGATACACGTTGTTCTACCGGCTGTAATCCGGGGGCAGCGACGATTTTCATAAACTGATCGGCAATCTGGCGGCCATAGCGGTAACCGGCCATGCGGCGCGCTTCGCGATCCAACAGCACGCGTAACGGTTGCGGCAGGTCGGGATGCAATAAAATAGCCGGTTCTGCGGCAGCGTCGTCATGCTGCTGCCCTTTGATTTTTTGATCCAGCAAACCCAGCGCCATTGCAAATCCATAAATGGTCGCCGCCGGTGTCGGCGGGCAGCCGGGGATATATACGTCCACCGGCACGATTTTGTCGGTGCCGCCCCAGACGCAATAAAGGTCGTGGAAAATGCCGCCGCTGTTACCGCATGCGCCGTAAGAAATACAGATTTTCGGATCCGGTGCCGAATCCCAGGCGCGCAAAGCGGGCATACGCATTGCGCGGGTGACCGCACCGGTGAACAGCAAAATGTCAGCGTGGCGCGGCGATGGAACGACTTTGATACCGAAGCGTTCAGCGTCAAACAGGGGTGAAATGGCGGCAAAAATCTCAATCTCACAGCCGTTACAGCCACCGCAGTCCACGCGGTAAACGTAGGCGGAACGGCGGATGCTGTTCAGCAGGGTGGATTTCAGTCTGGCGATACTGTCATCCAGTGTAACAGGCACCGGCAGACCCTTTTCGTCTCGCGGCGCAATCGGGTTATGACTCATCAGCGAACCTCCGTAGTCATATGGCGGCCAATATCAATGCGGTCGCTGGGAGAAAGACCGTGCATTTTTTTGCACGCCGGACAGGTTTCATACTGCACACGACGTTCGCTAATCTGCAGGTCGCTCAGCGCGGCATTTTCCTGTAACAGGCTGAGCGCAAAGTCGATTTCTTTTTGGACGGCGTAAGGTTTGCCGCATTCCCGGCAAGGGCAGACCGGGAAATCCGCGGTCTCAAACAGGTCTTCTTTGCGCCAGACCGCCAGCTCGAACTCCTGCGACAACGTGATCGCTGCCGTAGGGCAGACTTCTTCGCAGCGGGCGCAGAAAATGCAGCGTCCTAAAAACAGCTGCCAGCGGATCGTTTTGGTGTCGTCTGACGTGGTCATGGTCAGCGCGTTAGACGGACAGGCATTAGCACAGGCGCCGCAGGCGATACACTGCTGTGCGGTATAGTGTGGTTTGCCGCGAAAGTTGGGTGCTAAATTCAGCGGTTTGAAGGGGTAGCCCAACGTTGCCGTGCCGGTTTTGAGCACTTTTTTAATCAGTTTCAGCATGATTTGAACGGCTCCTTAAAGCGGCGAATTTTTGCGTTCGATGCCGTAACGTTCGATCTCTTTGTAAGGCACGACGATGGACGTTTTCTTGCGCACATCAACCACCGTCATGCGGTCTGTGCAGGAATAGCAAGGATCGAGACTGCCGATAATCAGCGGGGCGTCGGAAACGGTATTGCCGCGCAGCATGTAGCGCAGCGTCGGCCAGTTGGCGTAGGTCGCCGCACGGCAGCGCCAGCGGAACAGCTTCTGATTGTCGCCGGTCATGCTCCAGTGAATGTCGTCGCCGCGTGGCGCTTCGGCAAAACCGAGCGCGAAACGGTGCGGAATATAGTTAAAGCCTTCCACCGCCAGCGGGCCGCCCGGCAGGCTTTGCAGGCCAGACTCGATCATATTCAGGGAGTTAAAGACTTCGTGAATGCGCACTTTCAGACGGGAATAAACATCGTTACCGGTTTCGCTGAACAGTTCAAACGGCAGTCTGGCGTAACCGGCGTAGGGATGATCCTGTCGCATATCACGACGGTGACCGCTGCCGCGCACCATCGGGCCGACGTTGCTGAAATCGCGCGCCACCTGAGGATCCAGAATGCCGACGCCGATGCTGCGCTGTTCCGTATTTGGCGTGCTGAGCAGAATATCCACCAGCTCGTTCAGGTCGCGACGCATAACGCCCGTCAGCGCAAGGGTGGCAATCATATCGTCTTTTAATATGTCGCGACGGATGCCGCCGATCAGGTTCATCCCGTAGGTTTTGCGCGCACCGGTCAGGATTTCCGCCATTTTCATCGACTGTTCGCGGATGCGGAAAAACTGCATGAAACCGGAATCAAATCCGACAAAGTGACAGGCCAACCCGAGGTTCAGCAGATGGCTGTGCAGACGTTCCACTTCCAGCAAAATGGATCGGATCATCTGGGCGCGTTCCGGCACTAAAATCCCCATGGCGTTTTCGACCGACGAGGTATAAGCCACGCTATGCGTGAAACCGCAAATGCCGCACACGCGGTCAGACAAAAACGTTACTTCGTTATAGCCCATGCGGGTTTCGGCCAGTTTTTCCATGCCGCGATGCACGTAGAACAACCGATAATCGGCGTCGATAATGTCTTCGCCATCAACGAACAGACGAAAGTGGCCCGGTTCGTCAGAAGTGACGTGCAGCGGACCAAGGGGCACGATTTTGCTGCCTTCTTTGGCCTCAGAAATAAACGGATAGGTTTCTTCATCCGTGGTCGGTGCCGGGCGCTGACGGTAATCCATTGCGTCTTTGCGCAGCGAATACAGGTCATCAGGCCAGTCATCCGGCAGCACCAGACGGCGTTCGTCCGGCAATCCGATCGGGCGCAGGCCGTACATATCCCGCACTTCGCGTTCGCCCCAGACGGCTGCCGGCACGCGCGGGGTTACCGACGGAAACTCCTGCGATACCGGATCCACTTCGGCGCGCACGGTAATCCAGCATTTCACGCCTTTTTCCATCGACAGCACGTAATACAGCGCGTAATTACCACACAGCGTGCGTTCATCATTGCCGAACAACACGGAAAGCCAGCCGCCCTGCTGGTAATAAAGCCATTCGACCACTTCCGGCAGCCAGTTCAGCCTGATGGTGACGGTCGCCTGTGTGTCGGTCTGCCATTCGCTGCCCAGAATCGCCGACGGAAACTGTTTTTCCAGCGCGGCCAGATACGCGTTGCCGACCGGGTTTTGATTTAAAGCGCTATTGAACTCACTCATTGCAAAGCCTCTGTCCGCCGCAGCGGAACAAAATGTCAGGTCAGCCAGCGACCAGCCAGGAAACCAGCGCCAGAAACGCCAGACCAAATCCCGCCCAGGTGGTGCGGGAGGTTTTAAGAAAGCGCAGACGCGTGACGCTGTTCTCGATAAGCGCGACCATAAACATGGCGATCAGCAGTTTTAGCAGACAGACCACAACGGCAGTCAGCAACGCCAGCGGTGTCAGGTTTTCCACCAACCCGAACGGGAAGAACAGACCGAGGAACAGCTGCAACACCACCAGCTGTTTCAGGCTGATGCCGATTTTCAGCATCCCTAACGCCGCGCCGGAGTATTCGGTCAGCGGACCTTCCTGTAACTCCTGCTCGGCTTCAGCCATATCAAACGGCAGCTTGCCCATTTCGACATAGGTGGCGAACGCACAAGCCAGACCGGCCAGCGTCAGAGTTAAGGAAGAGGACGGCGGCCAGTGCAGAACGCGGGCGGCAATCGCGCCAAGTGACGTGGAACCGGCGACCAGCGCCGCCACCCACAGACCGAGCAGCAGAATCGGCTCCACCAGAACGCCGAGTACCGCTTCGCGGCTGGAGCCAATGCCGGTGAAAGTGCTGCCGGTATCGAGTCCGGCGATGGCAAACACAAAACGCACCACGGCAAACAGATAAATCACGGTGATCAGGTCACCCGCCGCGCCCATCGGTGATATCAGCGTCACCATTGGCAGGGCGGTGGCGATGACAAGTAAACCGCCAGTCAACAGATACGGCATACTGCGAAACGCCATGCCTGCTGCTGCGGGCGCGACGCTCTGACGCTGAAGCAATTTGGCGATGTCATGGTATTCCTGTAATACACTAGGACCGCGCCGGTTGTGCATTCGCGCACGCATCACGCGGCTGAAACCGGCAAACAAAGGAGCGACAGCCAGCAATGTCAGCGCCTGAACTAGCGCCAGCGGCCACAGCGAACCGGCCAGCAGGGAAGGAAAGTTCATAGTCAGTTCCTCAGGCAAAAGCCACGACCAGTAATACGGCCAGTTCGATGAGCGCCAGACGACGGCAGAACGCCCCCAGCCAGCCACGGTGCAGGGCTGAAACCAGTGACACCGGTGTCGCATGACTGCGCAGACGGTAAAGCGGAGCAAACATCACGCGCAGCGGCTGGGCGAAACCGGTCGCCGTCACTACCATGTCGGCGGAGTGCGCATAACCACAGGCCCAGGCATCGCCCCGTGAACGATTTGGCAGCCGCGCGCCACGCAGAACTGCGGCGATAAGCCATGGCACTAACGGCATTCCCAGCAGCAAAATGGCCACCATCGGGGCAGACACCGCGGACGTCGGCGAAAATGCCACGCCATGCTGAGCAGCCAGCAGAACCGGCGTGTTTAGTACGGCCGCAGCGACAGCAGAGAATTGCGGAATAATCCACGGGGAAGCCACGCCGGAAATCACGCACAACAGCGCCAGTAACATCGTGCTGAACGTCATAGCGGGTGGTGCCGGTGTGGCGTCTGCTGCGCTCTGACTGCGCGGTGTACCGAGGAAAGTCACGCCAAAAACTTTGGCAATACACATCAGCGCCAGCGCGCCGGTCAGTGCCAGACCGACCGCCAGCAGCGGCCCGATCAGGCGGGCGATAAAGACGTGGCTGCTGCTCAGCTGGAACAGGGACTGATACAGCAGCCATTCACTGGCGAAACCGTTTAACGGCGGCAGCGCGGCCATCGACATCAGCGCAATCAGCATCGCACCCGCCGTCCACGGCATAAGACGCGCAATGCCGCCGAGTTTTTCCATATCCTTTATGCCGGTCTGCATTTCAATTTCACCGGCACCGAGAAACAGCGCTGTTTTAAACAGGCCGTGATTGAACAGATGGAACAGACCCGCCAGCAGCGCGAGTGACGCCAGAACCGGCAAATTCAGTGCCACGCCGGTCATTGCGCCACCAACACCGAGCAAAATAATCCCGATATTTTCCAGCGTGTGATAGGCCAGCAGGCGGCGGATATCGTGCTCCATCAGCGCATACAGCCCACCGATAAATGCGGTCAGGACAGCCAGGAGCAATACCATCAGGCCCCACCAGAGTGGCGGTGCGCCCAGCAGATCCAGGCCGACTTTTATGATGCCGATAATGCCGACTTTCATCAGCGCAGAAGAGAGCAGGGCGGCGGCGTGAGCGGGCGCGCTGGAATGCGACTGGGGCACCCAGGCGTGCAGCGGGATAATCCCGGCGTACAGCCCGAAACCGGCCAGCGCCAGCAGGAAGGCCGCCGATTTAATGCCCGACGTTAACGCCGCATGGCGCAGCACCTCAAAATTGACGCTGCCGCTGGCGTGATGCAGCAGGGCGAAGGCCAGAATCAGACACAGTGTACCGAGGCGGCCGGATAAAAACTGATTCAGACCGGCACGGCGGCTTTTCTCATCGTCAGCCTGAACAATCATGAAATAGGCGCACAGGGCAGCCATTTCCATCATCAGGATCATGGCGGGCGCATCGGTGGCGATCGTGGCGGCAGCCAGCGCAGCCAGCATCAGGTTGCACAACAAACCGCTACGCGCACACGACCGCCGATCGGCCTTCTCCAGCCAGGCGCAGGCATACAGGCTACTGCACAAAGCCGTAATTGACATGGTCAGCAACAGCAGCGCATTCAGCGGATTAAAGCTGGCGCGATAAGGCAACAGTGGCAACGTCATCGTCATCGGTGTGTCAGCGTTCAGCATCTGAAGCGCGGCAACCAACAGCGCAGTGGAGGCCACCATACCGCCGACACCGGAAATCAGGCTGCTGATTTTTGCTGCACCGGCCAGTAACCCACCAACAGTCCCGCTACAGACCCACACCAGCAGCGCCAGCGTAATCAGGAAGGCTGGCTGCAAGGCGAACAGTGCCGTCATGATCTGACCTCCGTGTCAGGTGCACCCAGGGACATCATTCCGCCCGGTGAGATGTTCATGGCATTGAGGCGTTTTTGCTGACTGGTGTGTTCAGCCACGCTGGCAGTGACCAGCATGATGGCCTGGGTCGGGCAGGTTTTAACGCAGGCCGGACCTTCCGGGCTGAAGCTGCATAAATCGCATTTCACCGCGACCGCACGCACGCCCGGAATGCAGTCGATCAATGGACTGATGGCGCGCGGCGGCAGCGGTGCCGGCAGCGCTTTTGCGCTATTGCAGTGGGCGGGGATAGCCAGCGGCGTGCTGCCGGAAAAGGTAATCGCCCCGAACGGACAGGCGATACCGCACAGCTTGCAGCTCACACACAGACTCTCATTAAGATGGATGGCGTTGTTTTCGCGGGTGATGGCGTTCACCGGACAAACCTGCGCGCACGGCGCGTCTTCACACTGATGACACATCACTGGCACTGAATCCAGGCGGTTACGCATGACCTGCAAACGCGGTGCAGATTGTAAACCGTGACGCAGATGCTCCTGAGAACAGATAGCCATACAGGTATTACAGCCGATACAACGTTTCGGGTCGGCTATCACATATTGATTCATGGCTGTATTAGTGCGCATGAACTCTCCTCGGGCTATTCGTCAAATATGACGAAGTCGTCACGTAAATTGATATTTCGACATTTATGTCGGAATTAATCCGCACCTCAGCGGAAATAAAAACGATGCGGACTGATCGGTAAATAAGCGGGATCATTGGCGGGTAAGTAATTTTTCCAGCGCAGGGTAAACCGGCTGATTGGTTTCCAGTGAATGAAACAGGCAGTCATAAATAGACGATATTTTATTGAGGTAATGCTCCAGCACCGCACGCTTATCTTTTATATCTACCGTACTGTCTACCCATCCCTGCTCGTTCAGGGTGGCGTGGGAAAACGTGCGGAAATCAGGCTGTTCATCACCGTGCGCCATGTTCAGACTGTAAACGAGTTCCTGACTGTAAAAATCGTCGCTGAGATGAATGCTGATGATGAAATGGTTAAACAACGTGAAGCGGAGATCCTGCTCTTCACCGTAGATGAATGCATGATTTATCTGGACATTTAGCTGGGTTATCGCCTGTGTCAGGCTGTTCTGATAGGTTCGCCAGTGTGATTTAAGATGACTGTTCTTGCTGGCAATATAATCCGCTTTGCTGGTCAGTTCGCTCAGTGTACTCATAGTTATTACCCGTTAAAAAGTGTTGCGCAGAGGCTTTGTATTTTTCTGGATGCCGAAGTGACGACGACATACGATGTATAAGACTCTGCTAGCATAAAATGGGCCAGTATCGTTTTGTGTTGACTAACTGAATAACTATTAACAACTTAATCGCATTTTTACGGAAAATTTTTCCGGGCTGAAAAGAAGGCAGATATGTCGATGGCGACTATTTTCGACATTTCTGACGGAGAAGGTTGCGCATATTTAAATCCGGAAGAGTGTGTTTCATCGGCTATTTAATAAAGCTGGCATCAATGTTGCTTGTGGTTTTTACATTCACGTTTAATTTAGCTGCCGCCGGAGAAAGAATATGCATGAAATTACGCTGTGTCTGAATGCGGTCGAAATAATGCAGCAGGTGGGACGGAAAAATAATGCCAGAAGAATTACTGCGGTTTGGATGGAAATAGGGCCGCTTTCCTGTGTGGAACCGGAAGCGGTGCAATTTTGCTTTGCCCTGGTCTGCCGCGAAACGCTCGCTGAGGGCTCTATTCTGCATCTTGAAACACCCGTCGCAACGCACTGGTGTGACGCCTGTCAGCAGATGATCACTTTAATCAGTCCAGGCGTATCGCTGTGTCCGCACTGCGCTGGACGTCAGGTACGGGTCATTGCCGATAGCGGCATGAAAATTAAACGCATCGAAATTGAATAACAGACACTCAATGTGTCCCGGGAGAAGGTTATGTGCAGTATCTGTGGTTGTGCCAGTGGCGACCAGCGAATTGAAGGGACAAGCAGCGGCGATCATCATTTCCACCCTCATTCCTCGGATAATCGCGACAGGTTGCCGTTTGCAGCACGCCGGCTGGTAGATATCGAAATGGACGTGCTGGCGAAGAATAACCATATTGCCGGCCACAACCGTGAACATTTTGCTGCTGCGGGCATTCTGGCACTCAATCTGGTTTCCAGTCCCGGCTCCGGTAAAACCACCTTGCTGACCCGCACCCTGACCCAGCTGGCATCCAGTGTGGAGTGTGCGGTAATTGAAGGAGACCAGCAGACAACCCGCGACGCAGACCGAATCCGCGCGACTGGTGTGGCGGCCATTCAGGTAAATACCGGAAGAGGATGTCATCTGGATGCGCAAATGATTCACGATGCGCTGCATCAGTTGTCGCCCGCTAAAAACAGCCTGCTGTTTATTGAGAATGTCGGCAATCTGGTCTGTCCGGCCAGTTTTGATCTTGGCGAGCGACACAAAATAGCGGTGCTTTCGGTGACCGAAGGCGAAGACAAACCGCTGAAATACCCCGATATGTTTGTCGTCTCCGGGCTAATGATCCTCAATAAAATTGATCTGCTGCCGTACGTCAGCTTTGACGTCGACACCTGTATCGCTTATGCGCGACAGGTCAATCCCCGGATTGAGGTGATTGCCCTGTCAGCCACCACCGGCGCCGGGATGGATCAGTGGCTGGCCTGGCTGGAGCAGCAACGATGTGCATAGGCATTCCCGGACAGATCATTGCGCTGCATGAAAAGCAGGGTGATCACGCGTGGGCCGAGGTCTGCGGTCTGCGCCGTGAAGTCAATATTGCGCTGGTCTGTGAAGATGAACCTGCAGCGCTGGTCGGTTGCTGGGTGTTAATCCATGTCGGGTTCGCCTTAAGCAGACTGGATGAGCGTGAAGCCCGGCAAACCTTGGCCGCACTGCATGCGATGGGCGAAGTGGAAACTGATGTTGCTCTTTTCCTGCGCGGAGGAGAGGAAAGATAATGCGTTTTGTTGATGAGTTCCGGGATCCGCAACTGGCGAAAACGCTGCTTGAACAGTTGCACCAGCGGGCGGGATTACTGCCGTATACCGCCGACAAACCGCTGCAGATTATGGAAGTCTGTGGTGGTCATACCCACGCTATTTTCAAATTCGGTCTGGACAAACTGCTGCCGCCCCAGCTGGAGTTTATCCACGGACCGGGCTGCCCGGTCTGTGTCTTGCCTATGGGGCGCATCGATGCCTGTTGTGAGATTGCCGCACATCCTGAGGTGATTTTTTGTACCTTTGGTGATGCGCTGCGCGTGCCGGGGCAGCACGGATCTCTGGCGCAGGCGCGTGAACGGGGCGCGGATATACGGGTGGTCTATTCACCGCTGGATGGGCTGAGACTGGCACGTGAGAACCCGGCGCGGCAGGTAGTATTTTTTGCCCTCGGCTTTGAAACCACGCAGCCAGTGACTGCCGTGACGCTGCAACAGGCGCGGCGTGAACGGCTGACCAATTTCAGCATCTTCTGTCAGCACATCAGTCTGATGCCCACCCTGCGCAGCCTGCTCTCACAGGATGATGTGCGGATTGATGCCTTTCTGGCTCCCGGCCACGTCAGCATGATTACTGGCGCCGCACCTTATCATTTTATCAATCAGGAATTTGGCAAATCGCTGGTGATCAGCGGCTTTGAACCTCTCGATATGCTGCAAAGCGTGCTGATGCTGGTGAAACAGGTTTGCGAGGCATCGTGTAAAACGGAAAACCAGTACCGCCGCGTCGTGCCAGAGCAGGGTAACCTGCTGGCTCAGAAAGCGATACGAGAGGTGTTTACGCTGGCTGGCAGTAGCGAGTGGCGCGGACTGGGGATGATTGAATGCTCAGGTATTTCTCTGACATCTGCCTATGCGACGTTTGATGCAGAGCATAGGTTCAGCCCGCAGGCGCAGCCGGTAGCGGACGATCCCCGTTCCCGTTGCGGTGAGGTACTGACCGGGCGTTGTAAACCGCATCAATGCCCGCTGTTTGGCACTGGCTGTACGCCGCACAATGCCTTCGGCGCGCTGATGGTCTCCTCTGAAGGGGCGTGTGCGGCATGGTTTCAGTACCGGCATCAGGAGGCGGCCATTGCCAGCCAGCCACAGCATAAACAACAACAGAAGGTCAGTCAGGATGAATGAGGCTAAAGACGTCGTTACCATGGCGCATGGCAGCGGGGGGCGCGCGATGCAGCAGCTTATCGATCAGCTATTTCTCCGCGCCTTCGACAATCGCTGGCTCAATCAACGGGAAGATGGCGCGCAGTTGTCGCTTGCCAGTCTGAGTGCGCAGGGTGACCGGCTGGCGTTTACCACTGACAGCTACGTGATCGATCCGGTTTTTTTCCCCGGCGGTAACATCGGCAAGCTGGCGGTATGTGGAACGGCTAACGATCTGGCGGTCAGCGGTGCTACACCTGGCTGGCTCTCGTGCGGCTTTATTCTGGAAGAGGGCTTTCCCCTGGTTGAGTTACAGAAGATAGTCAGCCTGATGGCGCAGACTGCGCGCGATGCCGGCATGGCGATTGTGACCGGCGATACTAAAGTGGTGCAACGTGGCGCAGCCGATAAAATTTTTATTAATACAGCCGGGATAGGCGTCATCCCGGACGCCGTCAACTGGTCCGCCCGCGCAATAAAAGCGGGAGATAAAGTGATCGTCAGCGGTACGCTCGGCGATCACGGTGCGGCGATCCTTAACCTGCGTGAAAAGCTGGGCATGGATCTGGGCGTGGAGAGTGACTGCGCGGTGCTGGCGCCGATGATTGCGCCGCTGCGATCGCTTGTGGGTATCCATGCTTTACGTGATGCCACCCGCGGTGGCGTGAATGCCATTTTGCATGAGTTCAGTGCGGCCAGTGGATTGGGCATCTGCATCGACGAGCAAGCATTGCCGGTGAAACCCGCGGTGCGTGGCCTTTGTGAACTGCTGGGGCTGGAACCGCTGAACTTCGCCAATGAAGGCAAGGTGGTGGCGGTAGTCGCTGCGCATGCCGAAGAGGCGGTGCTTGCGCTGATGCGCAACCATCCACTGGGGGGAGATGCCACAACCATTGGCGACGTGACGCAGGACCCTCAGGTCTGTCTGCGCGGCACACTGGACGTGACACGGCAGCTCACGTTGCCGCATGCGGAACCCTTACCTCGCATTTGTTGATCTCATCAGGGCGATGACGAAATTGACAGGCGTAAACTTCAACTGCGGTCGGCCGCTCAAATGAGCAAAATTTTCAGGCAACTTTATCCAGAGCTAATGTATGCAGAGTGCAACCATGAGCAGCATAAAACACCAGGGATTACTGGAACTGACGCGCACCTTACTGGTGCAACAGACCATGACGTCACTGCTTGAAACCCTGACGCAGATGATCCAGACCGCCGGTATTGCGGAGAGTGTAACGCTGGTACTGTTCGCCAGTAACAGTGAACGCGTCAGTTTTTACGGTCTCGATTCGCATCATCAGGGGGTCATTTACCAGGATGAAACGTTACTGGCAACCGGCCCGGTGCATGCGCTGCTGCACAATCCTGAAACGCAGGTCTGGCGCAGTGACGCGTTGCATCGTCGCTATCCGCAACTGGCGGCACTGAACCTCTATCCACCCTTTAACCACTATTGTCTGGTCCCTCTACTGGGATCGGAGGGATTACTGGGCGGCTGTGAGTTTACTCGCCTGCCGCCGACGCCGTTCAGTGAAGAGGACAAAAGCGGCCTGTCTGAGCTTTGCACCCTGGCGGCGATTGCGGTCGAACAAATTCAGTTACGTGAAAACGCACTCCACCAGCAATCCCTGCTGCGCCACGAGCGCGATGACTTTCGTATTCTGGTCGATATCACCAATGCTGTGCTGTCAAAATTAGATCTCGACGAGCTGACCGGCGAAATTGCCAAAACCATTCACCATTTCTTTCATATCAATGCCATCAGCATTGTGTTGTGTGATGCCGATAAGGAGAGCGCAGAGGCGAGCGTCTATGCCACGCATTATGTCCAGAGCCATGTTGCCGAACGCGAGCAATCGCGTATAGCGCTGGCAGGCACGCCGGAACAGCAGGTGATGAAAAGCGGTGAAATGCTGCTGACCAGCGAGCATCCGGATGATAAAAAGGAGGGGAGTACCAGTACGCTGTTCCATCTGCTGTGGCGTGAACAGAGTAAAACGCTGTGTGTGTTGCCCCTGCGCTTCGGCCACAAAACGCTGGGGGTATTAAAGCTGGCGCGCTTTCTGCCGGATAACTTTAATTCAACCAACCTGCGGGTATTGCAGCAGATCGCCGAACGTATCGCCATCGCGGTGGATAATGCGCTGGCCTATCAGGAAATCAAAAGTCTGAAAGAAAAGTTACAGCATGAAAATCTCTATCTGACCGAGCAGATTAACAATCATCACGCTGATTTTACTGACATTGTTGGGCGAAGTCCGGGTATGTCTGCCGTGCTGAAACAGGTAGAGATTGTGGCGAAAAGTGACTGCTCGGTACTGATCCTGGGAGAAACCGGAACCGGTAAGGAGCTGATTGCACGCGCAATTCATAATCTTGGCGATCGTCGCGATCGACGGATGGTAAAAATGAACTGTGCAGCGATGCCTGCCGGGCTGATGGAAAGCGACCTGTTTGGTCACGAAAAAGGCGCCTTTACGGGCGCAACGGCGCAAAGAATGGGGCGCTTTGAGCTGGCCGATCAGGGGACCTTATTTCTTGATGAAGTCGGTGAGATCCCACTGGAGCTGCAACCTAAACTGCTGCGTATTTTGCAGGAGCAGGAGTTCGAGCGGGTAGGCGGTAACAAGCTGATTTCTGTCAATGTGCGGATGATCGCCGCCACTAACCGTGACCTGAAACAGATGGTCGCTGATAAAGAATTTCGCAGTGATCTCTATTACCGGCTTAACGTGTTCCCGATTGTGATCCCGCCTCTACGCGAGCGCCCGGAGGATATTCCGCAACTGGTAAAATTCCTCACCGGTAAAATTGCGAAACGGATGAAGCGCACTATCGACAGTATTCCTGCAGAAACGTTGCGTATGCTGAGTCGTATGCCTTGGCCGGGAAATGTGCGTGAACTGGAAAATGTGATTGAGCGGGCAGTGTTGCTGACGCGCGGAACCGTACTGGAGATGCAACCGGACGAATTAAATTATCCATTCCCCCTCGCTGCGGCAAGGGTCGCGGTAAGCGCGCCACCGCTCACATCATTTTCTTCAATGCATGAAGAGGATGAACGCCAGCACATTATTGACGTGCTGAAAGAAACCAATGGTGTCGTTGCCGGACCGCACGGTGCCGCACTCCGACTAGGGCTTAAACGCACCACGCTATTATCCAGAATGAAAAAGCTGGGCATCACCGCGCACTAAGGCGGTCAGACTGTTTTTTTCATTGGATGATAGCCTGTGTCTATGAATAACCTGTTCCGCCTGACCTGCGCCCTGAGTGCCAGCGTCAGCGAATTTTCTCTGTACCGTACCAGCTTGACCTGCCGCGTAAAGGGGCTGGAACGATCTTTAACCGCTCTAGATGGCAAGTGGCCCGTCTCGTCCCTTATATCTGACCCAAGAAAAACCTGACTAAGCAGCCGTATAGCAAAGATCGATGCAGCGAATGATGTCTTCAGCTGACCGGAATAACGGCATTTACTGACTACAGTGGATGTCTGACGCAAAGGAGTGAATGATGGAGCGTGAAGCGATACTGCAGATGCTCAGGGCGCACCCGCACAAATGCATCCGGGCTTTTAACCGCGGGCGGGCTGTTCCGGGTACAGCGAGGGAAAGGTGCTGGTAAGGCACTACGGGGGCCTCATTCCTGACGAAATCGTGCTGAAGCCCGTGATGTTTCTGAAGGTGCAGGGTGACCTGTGTGTGACGGAGCGATGGGGGAATGACTCCCTGGGCGGCTGCACGTGGCGGCTCAGCAGCGCGGCTGCCGTGGCCGCTGAATAAGTCAGTGGCGGATTTGTGCCAGGTCGTCTTCGGTCAGGCCGGTCATTTTCATGACGGTATTACGGTCGATGCCGTTCTGCAGCATGGTGCGGGCAATTTTCAGAGTGGTTTCACGCTCGCCTTCAGTGCGGCCTTTTTCAATGCCGCGCTGTTCGCCGAGCTTAAGGCCTTCTGCCCTGCCCTTCTCAATACCCTTCTCAATACCCTTCTCAATACCCTTCTCAATGCCCTTCTCAATGCCCTTCTGCTCAAGCTGCTGTGCGATGGTCATAAGTGCGTCTCCGTGTTGCGGCACACGCTGAGCCAGTTCGCGTACAAAGGCTTCGGCGTCGGCTGATTCGCCTGCCTGTACAATATAGTGTACCAGCGATATCACCTGTGATGAAGACAGATAGCCGGCCAGCAGAATTGGGGCCAGCCGATCGGTCAGTTCTGCCAGGTCCCGCTGATGGATGTGCTTCTGCAGCAGGGTCAGGGCGGCCATGCTGCGGTGGCCGGCGATTTCATCATCCGGAATGACGGTAACGTCAACCAGCGGGAAAGCCTGGCTGTAGAGCCTGCCTGCCAGTTCCGGGTCGTCAAACTCATCCAGCCACCGGGTGGAGTACGGATACGGGCTGCGTTTGCCCGTATAGAACAGCACGGGTATCACCAGTGGCAACTTTTTATGCCCCGCCTCAAGGTGCCGCTGCATGGCAGCAACGGCATAGCGCACCAGGCGAAAGGCCATGTGTTTGTCGGGCGAGGACTGATGCTCGATGAGCACGTGAACATAACCCTCACCGGCTGTGGTTTTCAGGCTGTAAAGCACGTCGCTGAAATACTGGCGCAAATCATCCTCAACGAACGAGCCGGATTCCAGCTTCAGTGTGCTGAGATCGCAGATGTCGCGCAGCTCTGCGGGAAGTGGTGGTCGAAGGCGTTGAGAAAGAAGAGTGTAAGCATACCTGTTTTAGTTCCACACACTTTTTGAGAGTTCCGGTTTTTCAGCCATCAGCCGGTATTCTTCCGGCGTCAGGTTATTCAGGGATTCATGAGGCCGCTCGCTGTTGTATTCCGTCAGCCAGCGCTCTGTGATTTCCCGTGCTTCATTCAGCGTTCTGAACAGATAAAAATCCAGGATTTCTGTCCGGTACGTCCGGTTAAAGCGTTCGATAAAGGCATTCTGTGTCGGTTTGCCTGGCCTGATAAATTCCAGCATCACGCCATGGTCCTCAGCCCATTGTGCCAGAGCCAGTGATATCAGCTCCGGGCCGTTATCCATCCGCATCTTCAGCGGATATCCACGGTTTGCCACTATCCTGTCCAGCACCCGCACAACCCGCTGCGCCGGGATATTCAGGTCAATTTCTATGGCCAGAGCCTCACGGTTAAAATCATCCACGACGTTGAAAGTCCGAAAACGTCGCCCACATGTCAGCGCGTCGTGCATAAAATCAATCGACCAGCTCTGGTTGAGTGCTTCCGGCGTTGCCAGAGGAGCCGGATTGCGCACCGGAAGACGTTGTTTCCCCTTGCGGCGAAAATTGAGTTTCAGCAGGCAGTAAATCCGGTGAACACGCTTATGATTCCAGGCGTTACCCTGCCTGCGAAGTACCTGAAAAAGCTTCTTAAATCCGTATCGCGGATAGCGTTCTGCCAGTTCAGTCAGCGCCAGGATCACCGGTTCATCACGCCGGGTATCGGGCTGATAAAAATACACCGTCCTGCTCAGCGATACTGTCCTGCATGCCTGGCGGATGCTCATGGAAAATTGTGCAGTCAGATAGCTGACAAGCTCCCGCTTTATCGCTGGTTTTAGAGCTTTTTTTCGATAACGTCCTTCAGCGCCCGGCATTCCAGACTCAGGTCGGCGAACATCTGCTTCAGGCGACGATTCTCGTCTTCAAGATCTTTCATCTTTTTGATATCTGAAGCCTCCATTCCGCCGTACTTTGCTTTCCAGTTGTAATAGCTGGCTTCGGATATTGCCGCTTCGCGGCAGACGTCCTTAACGGTACGTCCGGCTTCGACAGACTTCAGAACGGCAATGATCTGGTGTTCGGTGAATCGGGCTTTACGCATGGCGATCTCCTCAGAGGACATAATCAGTATGTCGGAAGATCTCTAAAAGTGAATGGACCGTTTTATCGGGATACTTACAAGAGCAGGCGGAATGGCTCAGAGCATCCGGTTGCGGACTGCTGCAGGGCTTTCTATTTGGCCGTCCGGGGCCACACAGAAAGCAAAATCAGCCCATCTGACTGGCCTCTGATACATGCAGGTTTTACCGGCAATATACTGTCCGGATGAGGCAGGCCGCCGGGTCATAAGCACAATGACCGACGGGATGTTATGTTTAAAACAGGTGAAACGTAACGCGTTCTATTTGCTCAAAGTGGACCCTGCGGCATGGATTTCAATGTCCGCTCTGTGCCAAAATCGGACCTTGCTAACATCGGGATGTACTAATCTGCGGGGAGCAGGCCACAGTGTATCTGGTGGTTTATAAAAAAGTGCCGAGGAACAGCCTTTTATTAAGCTCTAATGATGATTTGCAGCACAATGAGTGAATATGAACGATCCCTTAAACCCCAAAGTATATTGAAGTTTAATAAAAAAATTACATGCCTTATGTGTAAATAAGAAAATAATTTATCAATTTTTAGGTGGTGGTTGTATTTTCTTTAGTGTGACCAGGAAGGGAAACCCACGACTTCAGGCGATGTCCATCGTGGGACCGATGGTCACAGCCACTCTTTTTCGGGAAATTTTTGATGAAGACAGTGAACTGCGGCCCGATCTGGAGTCTTTAGCAAAAAGCCATGCCGATATCATATTAAGAGGGCTTCTCAACGCTTCCCCTGAGCAGGTTGCTGATGTCTGAAACAGGCTGAATGAGAAATATAAAATGCACGATAACAGTCCACTTCGCAGGCCTCATTCTGGGCTGACAGGGATTTCTGGAATCTAAAGGATCAGTTTAAGGAATAGCGTTCAGCACAACATTCGGCAATGATTACGTGCTGAAGGTATCAGTTATACCCTGGACCGGTTAAGCCTTTCACGCCAGTATCCGCTCATCGCTCATACCGGGTTTTGCATACTCATTCATTTAACAGAGCGCCATTCGGGCATATTCATATATCGACGCACTGAATATGAATGCCGGTGCTTATCTGCCAGATGCCCAAAGTTTTTACCCACCTTTAATGAACTGCTCAGTTTTGTTATGATTGTGGTTATGAAAAGGAGATATGAATGCGCATGCTGACTGAACAGAAGAAAAATGAAATTCTTAACTCCGCTTCGGCCGTATTTCTCGAACAGGGGTTCGAGCGAGCGTCTATGGACGGTGTTGCGAAAAAAGCCGGCTGCTCCAAAGCCACGCTTTATAATTATTTCCCCTCTAAAGAGAGACTTTTTGAGGCGGTAGTCAGGACGTACAGCACTAATTATCTCATGGGAGCAGCAAGTGAGCTAAAAGCCAGCGATAACGACTTATTCACATTATCTGAGAAGTTACAGCGTTTTGGCGAGGGAATGCTGGGTGTGATGACATCTGACTGGAAAGCTTTGCAGCTTTACCGGATGGTCGTTGGTGAGGCGGGCCATTCTGATATAGGAGAGCTTTTTTACGAGTCGGGCGTGCGCGAGAGTATGAGCGCGTTGACCGGGGTGATGGAGTACCATATGGGTAAAGGAGACTTAACCGGAAGTAACCCAACGCTGAGAGCGAAACAGTTTTCTGCTCTGGTAAAGGCTGAAGCCGACGAACTTTTCCTCATGCGTAAGACTCCTGACTATACGGAAAACGAAGTGCGCGTGATGGTCACAAGCGCGGTTGACCTGTTTGTAAACGGCGCAGGGCAAAAGGCCGACTCTGCGAAAATTTAGTGCAGAGGTGGCGCAGTATCTGATTGACATAGCCTGCATTAAATATAAACTAAACCGTACAGTTCATTTAAGGGGTGTTTGTAATGTCACATCGTGTTCTGTTAATTATCACCGCCGTGCTTGGGTCGTTTCTGTTGACCGGTTGTGTTTCATTATTCTGAGGGTGTTTTATGCGTTATCTCGTTCTTTTTATTACGGGTTCAGCACTTATGATGCTTACGGGTTGCCTTTCGATCGGCAGCCACATCTAATCCGCCAATGCCCGCTGTAAGGCGGGCCTGATTAAACCATTTATCAGGTGCCTGCAATTATCATTACCATAATACTGCTGAGAGCCACTGCGACGATTATTTCTGCAGTAAGCAAAGTAATCAGTGCGTTTTCGCGAGAACCCCAGGCAGGGTGAGCCGACTTCCTGCCACGCTGAGCCCTGCATCTCCTTATAAAAAATACGTCGCGCAGATTACAGCTAACCCTCCACCCTATTATAGTGATCGTTGTGCCCGTTATGCATAACATCATCCAGTCTATGAGGGTGATACTGCCTGCCTTATTCAAAATTAGTTCAGTCACGGGGTTTATTTCCTGATCCAGAGCTTTAAGCGGATTACAGACTTTTTTATGGCATTTTCGGTCATGCCCTTTGCAAGACCTGAAACAAAATTTATCAGTTAGGCACTCCATCACCGAGAATGGTGAGTGCAAATATGCCTGCGACCATGAGTACGATGTTCTCAACAATCAGCATCAATATGAGGGCACCCGGGCGTGCGCCCCATAGCCTGATCGTATAGTACTGACCGAGCTTCCTCCCTAATCCCCTGACGTAAAATATCTCCCTGATATTGCCCGTTATCCTGCAGAGCACAAGGAGGGCTATCGTTACCCTCGTCATCTGTAGAATCCAGTATCTTAAGGTCATTAACTCTGCTCCGGTCAGCAAATGTTCAATCATCTGCATGGGTCCTGTTAAGGCAAAGGGATATATTCCATAAGTGCGTGTGTCAGCTGACATAAACAGAGAAAGAGGTCAGGGCGCCGCTGAGCATGAAAATGAGGGCCAGAATGGCCCGACAAGCCAGCGTTTTCATACCAATCCCGCAGACGCATATTTGCCAATGAATATCCTGACTGATCCTTCGTCTCATCTGGCTTCGAAGACATACATCCGGCTGGCCGTTGGTGGTAAAATGTCCATTCAGCTCGCTGGTCAGTGAAAGGTAATACCGCACCATTTCGTCCGCGGCGCGGAAACGGAGTTCACCCCGAGAAATAGCTATGTCCATCAGGGAACGTATGTAATCAGTTACAGAGGGATGTGGTGATTCCGCTTCCGAATGCTGCTCTGAGCAAAACTGCACCTGTGCAGGCAGTAACGTCATACGGGTGAGCTTTCTTTTGATAGGCAGCCCAGAGAAGCGTAACGGCAATATGCATCCCAGCACGTTCAAGGCTGAGTTCGTATGGGTTTGTTTGCAATACCGGCTTTCTTCCCGTAACCCTTCAAATTGACGCGAAAACAACCCGGAAAAATGCTTATGCTGCACGCTCTCGTTTTTAAGTTCAGCATAGAGACTTCATCTTTACTCATTCTCATTCTCATTCTCATTCCCTCACCCCTAAGTCATGAAACTCAATGAAACATCTTCTTGACACAACCATGCTAAGCGATTTTAACTAAACCGTACAGTTTATTTTTAACACACAAGAGAATTTACTAATGTCGCTGACTTCACGCTCCTTTAATCGCAGCCTTTTCTTCCTTGCAATCCTGGCAGCATCAGGCTGCTCTTCCACATCACCATTAAAGTATTCAGGCATACCTTCCTCAGCACGTATGTCACTCAATACTGCCGATGACAACGATCGGATACCCTTCCGTTACGCAGTTCCTGTCAACTGGAGCAAATACAGAAGCATTACTATTGAACCTGTTGAGATTTATTCGGGGAGTGACGCACAGTTTAATGATATGTCGCAGGAAGACCGTCGCCGGCTGGCAAACTACATGCGCGATAAGTTCGGCGAAGTTCTCGCCGAGAAATTTATAACAAATACATCTGCCGGAAATGGCCCCTCACTCAGGTTAAAACTGACCCTTACCGGCGCTGATACTACACCGCCGGTGATTGGTACCTTTACCAAGTTTGATTTGGCTGGAGGTCCTTATAATATTGTCCAGTCGGTGCGTGGAGGGCGAGGCCTGATGAGTGGGTACGTTAACTATGCAGTTGAAATTGAAGATGCAGAAACAAAAACGCTGCTGCTCGCGTACGTTGCGGAGCAGTATCCTAATGCGATGAACGTGGGTGCAACATTTGGGTCTCTGAGCGCAGCAGAAACGGGTATCGACAAAGGAGCAGAACAACTTCTGGAAAAGCTTCGTTGAGTAAAAAGCTCGGCCATTTCTTTTAGTATGTCTTGTTGGGCTGATAAGTATGCTGAAAAACAGCATTCTGAATCTTGTGTCAGAGTTAAGGCCACTCTCCGCTAATAGCTAATAGCATACCTTACCATGCGCAGATGTCCGCTTTGTGCCAGAAGCGGACATTGCTTGCATCATGGCATGTTATTTAGAAAAAACATGTTTATGGTCCGCTTTTCGCTGTGAGTTCAACTGATGGACGCAACACACTTATTGAACCGTTCTGCGGGTGATTCATAGTCTAGCGTTTTTCTCGGTCTTTCGTTGAGCTGTCTGGCAACGCTGTTTAGTCTCTGCTGACTGTGAACCGATAAGTCAGTTCCCTTTGGAAAATATTGTCTTAGCAACCTGTTCGTATTTTCATTTGAGCCACGTTGCCAGGGAGATTGAGGATCACAGAAGTAAATCTGGATGTCTGTTGCTACAGTAAACCGGGTGTGGCTGGTCATTTCAGCTCCCCGATCCCAGGTTAATGTTTTATATAGCTCAACAGGTAATTCCCGGGCTTGTCTGATGAGTGCAGATATAACCGTTATGGTCTTGTTGTCCCTGATTTTGGCTAACATAACAAAGCGGGAATGGCGTTCTACGAGGGTGATAATATAGGAGTTTTTCGAGCCCTGGATCAGATCACCTTCCCAGTGACCAGGGATGGCTCTGTCTGAGGCTTCCGGTGGCCTTTCGCTGATAGGTATCGCATTCGGGATTTTCCCTAACCCTTTCCCTTTAAGTGATGACGTTCGGGATCTACGAACCGCTCTTCCGCTTCTGAGGCATTGCTGCAGCTCTTTTTTTAATGCCCCCCGGGTTTGTATAAAAAGCGTTTTATAAATCGTTTCGTGTGACACATGCATTTCCTGATTATCCGGATAACAGCGTTTCAGCCAACCGGCGATCTGTTCCGGCGACCAGTCCTGATGCATCTTCTCTGCAATGATTTTACACAATGTGGGGCTTTCAATTAGCTTGCAAGGTTTTGGTCTCAGAGCATTTTCCCACGCAGCAGTATCGGCTTTTGCTGCACGGTATTGCTTGGCACCTCCGTGCCTCCTGACCTCGCGGCTAATCGTTGAGGGTGCTCTTGATAAGTTGGCAGCAATGTCCCTGATACTGAGTTTTGCTACCAGTCCTCTGGAGATCTCCTCTCTTTCATCAAGCGTAAGCGCTAATCGATGCCGCTTTCGAACGGGAGGACGGTAGCCCCCTGTCTGGTGGATTGTGGGCATGATGGAAGAATGAAATCTGTCGAACATTCTGGCGATATCATGCAGAGAATCACCTTGCTTATATCTGTCCCAGATAATCGCCTTCTGCTCTGGCGTGTAGTTAATCCGAGTTCTTCGTTTCATGACAACGTCCCCCCTTGATTAAGGATAGCGTTGCATCGAGCCATTGAACTCACAGCTCATAGCGGACGTTCATCATCTGCAACCACTACACGTCTTTAAAACACCCTCTTTGGTTGACATCAAACACAACTGCTCACCCGTTCCCCGCCGTCCGCGGGACATTCAGTCTGCTCCGGCGGCGCGTGCGGCTTCCGGTGTCGCCCTGCCAGCTCCGCTTTGCGACCGGCTGCTGTGGCGGCACGGGGCAGATGAGGCCGTGCAACCGTTGACTGAGGAGCAGATGATGAAAAGAGAACTTACCATTGCCGGCCTGATAGCCAGCTAGTCGGGGTTTGCCCCTGACACTCGGTGTGTGGCCCACATCTGGGTGGCGGACGACGTTGAGGACATAGACTCAGAACTCTCACCAGATGAATGTAAGTGTCACATTCAGACCGTATTGATGTTCATGCAGATATGAGGTGCCATTTTCATGGCAGCAGGCCATGTAACCGGTTCATCAAAAAATTCAGCATTATCCATGTGCTTAGCCTGCCTGACAATCAGGGTCTTACCTACGGGGAGAACGCTGCGCGCATGGGCATCTGCCACACGCAGGATATCCAGGCACCTCAGGCCGGTATGACCTTTCTACTGTCGGCAGACCTTCACCGGAACAGCCTTAATCAGAGCAGTACGCCTCAGATCAGCCATACTTTTGTAAAAAATACCTTCCGGACTGACTGCCGGAGTTCCGATCTGGCTACGGAATAGACAGCTTTGCTGCTCCGCCCGGTCATCAAGCCCGGCCGGATTTTGTCGATATGTATTAGTTCATCAACCATCAAGGTTTATCCAGTGAAAATATCGACACGTTTAACAGCAGGTTTCACCTTCCTTATCTTACTGTTTGTAATCAGTTCCGCATTTACCTTTATCAGCCTTAATACATCCCGGCATGAGATGAATGACATCGTCTCTCACAGGCTGAAAAAGGTGGTGGTGGCGAATGAAGCCGGCACGGCCCTGAGAAATATGCTGGTTCAGGTCAGAAATATGGCGCTGTTTTCTGACGAAAAAGCCATTGCCACAGAGTGGGAACGCTTTGAGAAGAGCAAAACTGCTTATATTCAGAATCGCAATAAGCTCAAAGGTATGATTATGGCTGAAAACATCCCGGACGAGATGAAACTCCTTACCACCGTCCTGGATAACGAGAAGACGGCGCTTGCAGTGCTTGAGACTGCTGCAAAAAAAGGCAGGCAGAAGCAACTTGAAGGCCTGCCGGATTATCTCACCAGCGTGGTACGGCCTCCTCAACAGCTTCTGATTGCAAGCCTGAATGCCCTGACAACCATCCAGACTCACCAGGCTGAAGAAACTGCTTTCAGAAATAATGAACATGCCATCAGGGTGCTGAAGATTTCCGGCCTGATTATTTTCATTTCAATCGTGAGTAGTGTACTGGTCTGCCTGTTTATTGTCCGCATCCTGATGCGGCAACTGGGAGGGGAACCCGCAGAGGCTCAGAAAATCGCGGCGGCGATTGCCGGGGGGGACCTGACCACGCCCGTTCAGCTGCGACATAAGGACACAACCAGCCTGCTGGCCTCTCTTGACGGAATGCAGGCTGACCTTCGCGCACTTGTGGGACAGATAAAGGGCGCTGCCGGTTCAGTGGCACAGGCAGCAGATGAAATCTCTCAGGGTAACAGCGAGCTGTCATCACGGACGGAGCAGCAGGCGGCTGCGCTGCAGGAAACAGCGGCCAGCATGGAGGAGATAACGGCCACGGTAAGGAACAACACAACCAGCGCGCAGCATACTGCCGGTGTGGCAAGGGAAGCGGCTGCTCTTTCCCGTAACGGTAGGGAGGAGGTGCTTCGCATGTCCGAAAGTATGGGAGAGATATCTCACAGCGCCGGAAAAATACGGGATATTACCGCCGTTATCGAGGGTATTGCATTCCAGACCAATATCCTCGCACTGAACGCTGCGGTCGAGGCGGCCCGTGCCGGAGAGGAGGGGCGCGGCTTTGCGGTAGTGGCCGGCGAGGTGAGGTCGCTTGCGCAGCGCAGCGCCACAGCGGCAAAAGAAATTAAAGCCCTCATTGAGATGGCGGTCACCCAGGTCGAAAACGGCGTTTCGGTAGCTGACGGTACAGGACAGAGTATCATCAGAATTACCGGCATGGTGGGTGAACTGGCTGAGGCCATGGACGAAATCTCGCTCGGCTCAGAGGAGCAGATGCAGGGCATCGCCCAGGTCAGCATTGCGGTAACCCAGATGGACGGCGTCACGCAGAATAACGCCGCGCTGGTTGAAGAGTCCTCGGCGGCATCGCAGTCCCTTTCTGAGCAGGCGCGTGCCCTGCAGAATATGGTGGAAACCTTCCGCATATAATGTGCAGGTAAATCCCCTGCTTCGTCCGGCTGCCGGACGAAGCAGGGGGCGGCAGACTAACCGGGCGTTCAGATACCCAGCCTGCGGTTCCTAGATGAGTGGAAGGTAAGCGGTTCCTAGATGAGTGGAAGGTAAGCGGTTCGCCGGATGCTTCCGTCATCTGTGACCGTAGCGACTGCCGGTGGGAAGATTCCAGGGTAAACGTATACTGATCACGGGCGGCACCAGTGGCATGGGGCTGGCAGGCGCTCAGCGTATTGTTACTGAAGGTGGTCACGTAGCCATTACGGGGCTTAATGAAGAAAGGCTGGAACGTGCACGCAGCCTGCTTCCTGTAACATCACTTATTCTGAAAAGCGATACTGCAAGCGAAACCGACATAAAAGGGCTGGGGGAAGCTATCAGCGGCTGGGGTTCACTTGATGGATTATGGCTTAATGCCGGCTTTGCAGAGGTAGGATCTCCGGAATCTGTAACGGCAGATTCTTTCAATCGTATGATGAACGCTAATGTGCGCAGCCCGATGCTACAGCTAGCAGTTGTCTCCGAATCACTTAATTCAGGCGCGGCCATTTTGGTAACTTCCTCCTCTTCTGTCTATGAAGGTGCGGCGATGACAAGCCTATATGCAGCAACGAAAGGCGCCGTTATCGCTATGGTTAAAAGCTGGGCTTCTGCGCTGGCTGAACGCGGTATCCGCGCCAACACTTTGGTGCCTGGTCCGATTGAAACTAACTTCAGGCACTTTATGCCAGAAGAGTCCCGTCAGCAGTTTGAAGATTTTGTGGTAAGCCAGGTTCCTTTGGGGCGAGCGGGAACAGTAGAAGAGGCCGCTGCAGTTGCACTCCGATGACGCATCCTATGTTACCGGCAGCCAGTATGCTGTAGACGACGGGCTTGCACATTACTGACCGCCGACCAAAGCCACGAAAGTAAGTGAAATTAATCCAGCAATGTCTGCTTTTAGCTCATAGCGGATCTTCCGGAGCGTAGGTCCGCTTTGTGCCTGAAGCCTGCTCTCTCCGCATCATGATGTGTTGATCAATTGCGGTAGTTCACCTGCACCTTTCTAAGTGACCTCCGGCATGTTCATTCCGTTCGTCTGTAATTTTGCAGGCAATTTAGCGATAATTTGTTAAGCGGAAAGAAGATCTTTAAAGGAGGCACTGACAATGACTGTTTCTATAGGTGTGCTTGCAGGAATGGGACCCCGCTCCACAGCCCCCTTCGTTGATATGCTGGTGACAGAGTGTCACATCGGGTACGGAGCGAAATATGATATGGATTTTCCTAAAATGCATATTATCTCGTTGCCGACACCTTTCTGGCCTGGCAAGAAAGTTGATGATAATGCGATGATCGCAACCCTACAGCAGGGTATTACCGAACTCGTCAGGGCCAAAGTGAGTCTGATAGCTGTTCCCTGTAATCTTGCGCACTGCTACTTTGCCGAAATGAAGGCGGTGAGCTCCGGTATCCCACTTCTGCATATCGCAGACATCGCACTTGAGTCACTACCTGCAGAGGCAACCAGGATTGCTGTACTGGCTACGAAACCTACGCTGGAAGCGGGTTTTTATCAGGCGCGGATAGAAGCTTCTGGTAAAGAGATTATTGATTCACCTCTGCTTCGTGAGATGACCACATCGCTAATTGGACGGGTTAAAACGAAAGGTTTTCATGACTCCGATGTACAGGCAGAGTGGATAAATTTAATGTCTGTAGTGGCAAATCTTAAGGTGGAGGCTCTTCTTATTGCTTGTACAGATCTTAGTCCCCTGATAACTGAAAATACTTTCAGCTTTTTCATCGTAGATACGGCAGCAAGCCTTTCCAGTGCGACCATTAAAAACTACAGACGTCTGTCCGGGAAAATTACAGACGGCACCCATAATACCGACTAACCTGATGTCCGCTTGTCGCTCATTACAGCCCTTCAACCTTACTTGAACGATATGAGCTTCCCCAGACATTAACTTTTTCGCCAGTAAGTTTCTCAACAATCTCAATTGCATCTGGATCGCCATGGAAAGTCATGCAACATAAGCAATCGCCGCCACAGTCAAAACTCATAGTTCCTGGTGTTTTACTCATCGGTTCGCCGCAGATCTGGCAATTGTTTACATTCACTGGTGTGACATCCTGATTGGGTTTTAACAACGATGTTGCTTCATTTAACACGGTAATATCGACCTGCTCCCTGTTAATGCTCACTAAACCCTTTTAGCAATATCCGTCGATCGCTCTTGGCGGGCCTTCCAGAGCGCAAGTCCGCTTTGTGCCAGATGCGGACATTGCTCCCCCACAACATTATGCGTTGGTCACTGGGGATCAGGTCGTTTTCTATGAGGTCTATGCTTTTCTGAATGCCAGTTAAACGCAAACGTGATGACTGATAAGGGCGTTACTGACGTAGCGGTGAATTATCAACGCTGGCGGGTCATTCGCAGGAGGAGAGTTTACTGTTCCAAACCAGACAGGATTAGCGGGGCAAACGGAGCCACAAATGTAGGCAGGTATGCCCGCATACGTGCCCGCTATTGGTCTGTGGACATGGCCTGAAGAAATGGCGAGTAATCTGGCCGGGGCGCGTCTAATCAAATCTTCCATCTCAGGCAGACCTCTGCACATCGTTTCGTCTAGCGTTGGTATGCCAGATGCAAATACGTGATGGTGCAGAAACAGCAATGACGGAGGGCTGCATGCGTCGCTAAGTTGGTTATCCAACCATTCCAGATGGTCAGTCACACTGCCGTAATCTTTATAATCAATCGTCGAATCCAGACCAATCAGGCGAATGTCACCGGTGTTATGAATTAAGTGCAGGGCTTCTCCTTGGGCATCATGCGCCCATCTATTCTCATCCCAAACAGAACGCATCAGACTTCGGTCGTCTGAGTTACCCGGCAGGATCAACGAAGGGTAATTTTGCTGATTCAGGCGGTCAGCTATGTGTTTATAACCTTCCTGCCAATGCCCATCCGTTAGATCGCCTGTAATTACCAGTATGTCCGGTTGCAGATGTGTAAGCCAATTTAGTACCTGGTCGAACCGAAACAGATAATCATTTTCGGTTGAGGCGTGAATGTCTGAAACCTGAGCTATCAGCATAAAGACCTCATACGATTATTGTGTGGGGAATAAGATCCTGATTCACAACCATGAATCCCGTTACAAATTTCATGTTTTTCACCACTATGGTAACAATGAACAGATTAATTAGGATCAAGAATTCATAACGTTGCGGTGAATCAGACTGGCTGTAAAGGCGTTCGGGAATTCACAATGAATCGCTAAGTTCAATTCCGACTGCTCAAAGCCAATGTTCGCAGGGATGCGTAACGTCCGCTTTTCGCTGTGAGTTCAACTGATGGACGCAACACACTTATTGAACCGTTCTGCGGGTGATTCATAGTCTAGCGTTTTTCTCGGTCTTTCGTTGAGCTGTCTGGCAACGCTGTTTAGTCTCTGCTGACTGTGAACCGATAAGTCAGTTCCCTTTGGAAAATATTGTCTTAGCAACCTGTTCGTATTTTCATTTGAGCCACGTTGCCAGGGAGATTGAGGATCACAGAAGTAAATCTGGATGTCTGTTGCTACAGTAAACCGGGTGTGGCTGGTCATTTCAGCTCCCCGATCCCAGGTTAATGTTTTATATAGCTCAACAGGTAATTCCCGGGCTTGTCTGATGAGTGCAGATATAACCGTTATGGTCTTGTTGTCCCTGATTTTGGCTAACATAACAAAGCGGGAATGGCGTTCTACGAGGGTGATAATATAGGAGTTTTTCGAGCCCTGGATCAGATCACCTTCCCAGTGACCAGGGATGGCTCTGTCTGAGGCTTCCGGTGGCCTTTCGCTGATAGGTATCGCATTCGGGATTTTCCCTAACCCTTTCCCTTTAAGTGATGACGTTCGGGATCTACGAACCGCTCTTCCGCTTCTGAGGCATTGCTGCAGCTCTTTTTTTAATGCCCCCCGGGTTTGTATAAAAAGCGTTTTATAAATCGTTTCGTGTGACACATGCATTTCCTGATTATCCGGATAACAGCGTTTCAGCCAACCGGCGATCTGTTCCGGCGACCAGTCCTGATGCATCTTCTCTGCAATGATTTTACACAATGTGGGGCTTTCAATTAGCTTGCAAGGTTTTGGTCTCAGAGCATTTTCCCACGCAGCAGTATCGGCTTTTGCTGCACGGTATTGCTTGGCACCTCCGTGCCTCCTGACCTCGCGGCTAATCGTTGAGGGTGCTCTTGATAAGTTGGCAGCAATGTCCCTGATACTGAGTTTTGCTACCAGTCCTCTGGAGATCTCCTCTCTTTCATCAAGCGTAAGCGCTAATCGATGCCGCTTTCGAACGGGAGGACGGTAGCCCCCTGTCTGGTGGATTGTGGGCATGATGGAAGAATGAAATCTGTCGAACATTCTGGCGATATCATGCAGAGAATCACCTTGCTTATATCTGTCCCAGATAATCGCCTTCTGCTCTGGCGTGTAGTTAATCCGAGTTCTTCGTTTCATGACAACGTCCCCCCTTGATTAAGGATAGCGTTGCATCGAGCCATTGAACTCACAGCTCATAGCGGACGTTCATCATCTGCAACCACTACACGTCTTTAAAACACCCTCTTTGGTTGACATCAAACACAACTGCTCACCCGTTCCCCGCCGTCCGCGGGACATTCAGTCTGCTCCGGCGGCGCGTGCGGCTTCCGGTGTCGCCCTGCCAGCTCCGCTTTGCGACCGGCTGCTGTGGCGGCACGGGGCAGATGAGGCCGTGCAACCGTTGACTGAGGAGCAGATGATGAAAAGAGAACTTACCATTGCCGGCCTGATAGCCAGCTAGTCGGGGTTTGCCCCTGACACTCGGTGTGTGGCCCACATCTGGGTGGCGGACGACGTTGAGGACATAGACTCAGAACTCTCACCAGATGAATGTAAGTGTCACATTCAGACCGTATTGATGTTCATGCAGATATGAGGTGCCATTTTCATGGCAGCAGGCCATGTAACCGGTTCATCAAAAAATTCAGCATTATCCATGTGCTTAGCCTGCCTGACAATCAGGGTCTTACCTACGGGGAGAACGCTGCGCGCATGGGCATCTGCCACACGCAGGATATCCAGGCACCTCAGGCCGGTATGACCTTTCTACTGTCGGCAGACCTTCACCGGAACAGCCTTAATCAGAGCAGTACGCCTCAGATCAGCCATACTTTTGTAAAAAATACCTTCCGGACTGACTGCCGGAGTTCCGATCTGGCTACGGAATAGACAGCTTTGCTGCTCCGCCCGGTCATCAAGCCCGGCCGGATTTTGTCGATATGTATTAGTTCATCAACCATCAAGGTTTATCCAGTGAAAATATCGACACGTTTAACAGCAGGTTTCACCTTCCTTATCTTACTGTTTGTAATCAGTTCCGCATTTACCTTTATCAGCCTTAATACATCCCGGCATGAGATGAATGACATCGTCTCTCACAGGCTGAAAAAGGTGGTGGTGGCGAATGAAGCCGGCACGGCCCTGAGAAATATGCTGGTTCAGGTCAGAAATATGGCGCTGTTTTCTGACGAAAAAGCCATTGCCACAGAGTGGGAACGCTTTGAGAAGAGCAAAACTGCTTATATTCAGAATCGCAATAAGCTCAAAGGTATGATTATGGCTGAAAACATCCCGGACGAGATGAAACTCCTTACCACCGTCCTGGATAACGAGAAGACGGCGCTTGCAGTGCTTGAGACTGCTGCAAAAAAAGGCAGGCAGAAGCAACTTGAAGGCCTGCCGGATTATCTCACCAGCGTGGTACGGCCTCCTCAACAGCTTCTGATTGCAAGCCTGAATGCCCTGACAACCATCCAGACTCACCAGGCTGAAGAAACTGCTTTCAGAAATAATGAACATGCCATCAGGGTGCTGAAGATTTCCGGCCTGATTATTTTCATTTCAATCGTGAGTAGTGTACTGGTCTGCCTGTTTATTGTCCGCATCCTGATGCGGCAACTGGGAGGGGAACCCGCAGAGGCTCAGAAAATCGCGGCGGCGATTGCCGGGGGGGACCTGACCACGCCCGTTCAGCTGCGACATAAGGACACAACCAGCCTGCTGGCCTCTCTTGACGGAATGCAGGCTGACCTTCGCGCACTTGTGGGACAGATAAAGGGCGCTGCCGGTTCAGTGGCACAGGCAGCAGATGAAATCTCTCAGGGTAACAGCGAGCTGTCATCACGGACGGAGCAGCAGGCGGCTGCGCTGCAGGAAACAGCGGCCAGCATGGAGGAGATAACGGCCACGGTAAGGAACAACACAACCAGCGCGCAGCATACTGCCGGTGTGGCAAGGGAAGCGGCTGCTCTTTCCCGTAACGGTAGGGAGGAGGTGCTTCGCATGTCCGAAAGTATGGGAGAGATATCTCACAGCGCCGGAAAAATACGGGATATTACCGCCGTTATCGAGGGTATTGCATTCCAGACCAATATCCTCGCACTGAACGCTGCGGTCGAGGCGGCCCGTGCCGGAGAGGAGGGGCGCGGCTTTGCGGTAGTGGCCGGCGAGGTGAGGTCGCTTGCGCAGCGCAGCGCCACAGCGGCAAAAGAAATTAAAGCCCTCATTGAGATGGCGGTCACCCAGGTCGAAAACGGCGTTTCGGTAGCTGACGGTACAGGACAGAGTATCATCAGAATTACCGGCATGGTGGGTGAACTGGCTGAGGCCATGGACGAAATCTCGCTCGGCTCAGAGGAGCAGATGCAGGGCATCGCCCAGGTCAGCATTGCGGTAACCCAGATGGACGGCGTCACGCAGAATAACGCCGCGCTGGTTGAAGAGTCCTCGGCGGCATCGCAGTCCCTTTCTGAGCAGGCGCGTGCCCTGCAGAATATGGTGGAAACCTTCCGCATATAATGTGCAGGTAAATCCCCTGCTTCGTCCGGCTGCCGGACGAAGCAGGGGGCGGCAGACTAACCGGGCGTTCAGATACCCAGCCTGCGGTTCCTAGATGAGTGGAAGGTAAGCGGTTCCTAGATGAGTGGAAGGTAAGCGGTTCGCCGGATGCTTCCGTCATCTGTGACCGTAGCGACTGCCGGTGGGAAGATTCCAGGGTAAACGTATACTGATCACGGGCGGCACCAGTGGCATGGGGCTGGCAGGCGCTCAGCGTATTGTTACTGAAGGTGGTCACGTAGCCATTACGGGGCTTAATGAAGAAAGGCTGGAACGTGCACGCAGCCTGCTTCCTGTAACATCACTTATTCTGAAAAGCGATACTGCAAGCGAAACCGACATAAAAGGGCTGGGGGAAGCTATCAGCGGCTGGGGTTCACTTGATGGATTATGGCTTAATGCCGGCTTTGCAGAGGTAGGATCTCCGGAATCTGTAACGGCAGATTCTTTCAATCGTATGATGAACGCTAATGTGCGCAGCCCGATGCTACAGCTAGCAGTTGTCTCCGAATCACTTAATTCAGGCGCGGCCATTTTGGTAACTTCCTCCTCTTCTGTCTATGAAGGTGCGGCGATGACAAGCCTATATGCAGCAACGAAAGGCGCCGTTATCGCTATGGTTAAAAGCTGGGCTTCTGCGCTGGCTGAACGCGGTATCCGCGCCAACACTTTGGTGCCTGGTCCGATTGAAACTAACTTCAGGCACTTTATGCCAGAAGAGTCCCGTCAGCAGTTTGAAGATTTTGTGGTAAGCCAGGTTCCTTTGGGGCGAGCGGGAACAGTAGAAGAGGCCGCTGCAGTTGCACTCCGATGACGCATCCTATGTTACCGGCAGCCAGTATGCTGTAGACGACGGGCTTGCACATTACTGACCGCCGACCAAAGCCACGAAAGTAAGTGAAATTAATCCAGCAATGTCTGCTTTTAGCTCATAGCGGATCTTCCGGAGCGTAGGTCCGCTTTGTGCCTGAAGCCTGCTCTCTCCGCATCATGATGTGTTGATCAATTGCGGTAGTTCACCTGCACCTTTCTAAGTGACCTCCGGCATGTTCATTCCGTTCGTCTGTAATTTTGCAGGCAATTTAGCGATAATTTGTTAAGCGGAAAGAAGATCTTTAAAGGAGGCACTGACAATGACTGTTTCTATAGGTGTGCTTGCAGGAATGGGACCCCGCTCCACAGCCCCCTTCGTTGATATGCTGGTGACAGAGTGTCACATCGGGTACGGAGCGAAATATGATATGGATTTTCCTAAAATGCATATTATCTCGTTGCCGACACCTTTCTGGCCTGGCAAGAAAGTTGATGATAATGCGATGATCGCAACCCTACAGCAGGGTATTACCGAACTCGTCAGGGCCAAAGTGAGTCTGATAGCTGTTCCCTGTAATCTTGCGCACTGCTACTTTGCCGAAATGAAGGCGGTGAGCTCCGGTATCCCACTTCTGCATATCGCAGACATCGCACTTGAGTCACTACCTGCAGAGGCAACCAGGATTGCTGTACTGGCTACGAAACCTACGCTGGAAGCGGGTTTTTATCAGGCGCGGATAGAAGCTTCTGGTAAAGAGATTATTGATTCACCTCTGCTTCGTGAGATGACCACATCGCTAATTGGACGGGTTAAAACGAAAGGTTTTCATGACTCCGATGTACAGGCAGAGTGGATAAATTTAATGTCTGTAGTGGCAAATCTTAAGGTGGAGGCTCTTCTTATTGCTTGTACAGATCTTAGTCCCCTGATAACTGAAAATACTTTCAGCTTTTTCATCGTAGATACGGCAGCAAGCCTTTCCAGTGCGACCATTAAAAACTACAGACGTCTGTCCGGGAAAATTACAGACGGCACCCATAATACCGACTAACCTGATGTCCGCTTGTCGCTCATTACAGCCCTTCAACCTTACTTGAACGATATGAGCTTCCCCAGACATTAACTTTTTCGCCAGTAAGTTTCTCAACAATCTCAATTGCATCTGGATCGCCATGGAAAGTCATGCAACATAAGCAATCGCCGCCACAGTCAAAACTCATAGTTCCTGGTGTTTTACTCATCGGTTCGCCGCAGATCTGGCAATTGTTTACATTCACTGGTGTGACATCCTGATTGGGTTTTAACAACGATGTTGCTTCATTTAACACGGTAATATCGACCTGCTCCCTGTTAATGCTCACTAAACCCTTTTAGCAATATCCGTCGATCGCTCTTGGCGGGCCTTCCAGAGCGCAAGTCCGCTTTGTGCCAGATGCGGACATTGCTCCCCCACAACATTATGCGTTGGTCACTGGGGATCAGGTCGTTTTCTATGAGGTCTATGCTTTTCTGAATGCCAGTTAAACGCAAACGTGATGACTGATAAGGGCGTTACTGACGTAGCGGTGAATTATCAACGCTGGCGGGTCATTCGCAGGAGGAGAGTTTACTGTTCCAAACCAGACAGGATTAGCGGGGCAAACGGAGCCACAAATGTAGGCAGGTATGCCCGCATACGTGCCCGCTATTGGTCTGTGGACATGGCCTGAAGAAATGGCGAGTAATCTGGCCGGGGCGCGTCTAATCAAATCTTCCATCTCAGGCAGACCTCTGCACATCGTTTCGTCTAGCGTTGGTATGCCAGATGCAAATACGTGATGGTGCAGAAACAGCAATGACGGAGGGCTGCATGCGTCGCTAAGTTGGTTATCCAACCATTCCAGATGGTCAGTCACACTGCCGTAATCTTTATAATCAATCGTCGAATCCAGACCAATCAGGCGAATGTCACCGGTGTTATGAATTAAGTGCAGGGCTTCTCCTTGGGCATCATGCGCCCATCTATTCTCATCCCAAACAGAACGCATCAGACTTCGGTCGTCTGAGTTACCCGGCAGGATCAACGAAGGGTAATTTTGCTGATTCAGGCGGTCAGCTATGTGTTTATAACCTTCCTGCCAATGCCCATCCGTTAGATCGCCTGTAATTACCAGTATGTCCGGTTGCAGATGTGTAAGCCAATTTAGTACCTGGTCGAACCGAAACAGATAATCATTTTCGGTTGAGGCGTGAATGTCTGAAACCTGAGCTATCAGCATAAAGACCTCATACGATTATTGTGTGGGGAATAAGATCCTGATTCACAACCATGAATCCCGTTACAAATTTCATGTTTTTCACCACTATGGTAACAATGAACAGATTAATTAGGATCAAGAATTCATAACGTTGCGGTGAATCAGACTGGCTGTAAAGGCGTTCGGGAATTCACAATGAATCGCTAAGTTCAATTCCGACTGCTCAAAGCCAATGTTCGCAGGGATGCGTAACGTCCGCTTTTCGCTCATAGCAGACATTTAACCAGCGTGCTTTTGTGCCAAGAGCGGGAGTTAATAACCTTTTAGTGTTTATCATAAAAAAATACCTGCCCTCCGAGGAGGGCAGTTACAAAACGCGGTGGTAGCGTATTGTGCTTCTATATAGTTTTCTACTTTGTGAGGAAGAACCAGACAATCCCGTCAGACATCTTCCCTTCACTGAGCGGTAGAAGCGCTCACCTATGACACAACACTGTTTATATTAATTACTTAAAAATCAGTCGCAAGCGTAATCGGTAAGTTAATAAAAAAACCGACGAGTGGAAAAATCCCGGCAGCAGGGCAGACATGTACTTCACTCATCTCAGCAGATATAAGAAGAGTTGGGTAGCGCATTTTATCTGACCCTAACCGGCTACACCGGGCGTACGGCGCCGTCTGCCCAGTGTACTCTGTTCAGGAAATCATTCGGCGCCTTCATGCTGCTGCACGCCATACAGAGCACAATCTTTGGTGTGTTACCATTATCTAAGTAAATTTACCCGCACAGGATTTATTGCGTAGATAAGCACGGTTAGAATGGCAAATATGATTTATTCAGAGGACAGACTGCAGTGACGCTCACACAAAAATCCGGTCATCTGGCCTGGTGCGCTCTGGCAGCCCTTGCACTTGCACGTCAGGACGGTACCGTTTTTTCCGCTGCTTAGGAAAATCTCTTTCTGACACGCTGGCTGGCGACCGCCCTTAAACAGCGTCGCTTTTCCCGTGAGGTGGCTCCCGACATTGAGTGGCTGCTGAAACAGGGACGCCAATATGGCGTTGCCGCAAAGCTTGCCGGCAAGCTCGACTATCTCTGGCGCTCCTGTACAGGCGAGCTGTCCCGGCAGAATGACCTGTTCCGTCTGACATATGCCCTGGAGATGGCGAAAGATATGTGCTGGGCTTACCGGCTGTTCAGCGACCGGGAGTGGTCGGGAAGGCATGCCGCCGTCCTGAACGCTGGCGTAAACGGAATTTATCTGTCCCGAAGCAGCCTGGATGCTGCATTCAACGATGGCGGCCAGCAGGTCGCACCGGTGATCGCGCGACTAACCGGGTCCGTGCAGGGGCTGGAAACGCTTCTTAACCGCTGTGGATGGCAGATGGCTATTGATGGGCATTCCGGGCTTTATGTGCTGACGGCAGAAAAATATGAACTGACGATGGGGCAGTGAGCCCCTGGGCGGCTGTACCTGGTGGTTCAGCAGTACGGCCGGAGAGGCCGCTAAATAAGTCAGTGGCGGATCTGCGCCAGGTCGTCTTCAGTCAGTCCGGTCATTTTCATGATGGTATTACGGTCAAGACCGTTCTGCAGCATGGTACGGGCAACTTCCAGCTTGCCTTCATTTCGGCCTTCCTGCCTGCCTAGCTGGATACCCTTCTGGATGCCATTCTGTTCGAGCTGTTGTGCGATGGTCATAAGTGCGTCTCCGTGTTGCGGCACACGCTGTGCCAGTTCGCGTACAAAACCTTCGGCGTCGGCTGTTTCGCCTGCCTGTACAATATAGTGTACCAGCGATATCACCTGTGATGAAGACAGATAGCCGGCCAGCAGAATGGGCGCCAGCCGGTCAGTCAGTTCTGCCAGGTCCCGCTGATGAATATGTTTCTGCAGCAGGGTCAGGGCGGCCATGCTGCGATGGCCGGCGATTTCATCATCAGGAATGACGGTAACGTCAACCAGCGGGAAAGCGCTGCTGTAGAGTTTGCCTGCCAGCGCCAGCTCATCAAACTCATTCAGCCACCGGGTGGAGTAAGGGTACGGGCTGCGTTTACCCGTATAGAACAGCACGGGTATCACCAGTGGCAACTTCTTATGGCCCGCCTCAAGGTGGCGCTGCATGGCAGCCACCGCATAACGCATCAGGCGAAAAGCCATGTGTTTATCGGGTGAAGACTGGTGCTCGATGAGCACGTGGACATAACCCTCACCGGCTGTGGTTTTCAGACTGTAGAGCACATCGCTAAAGTACTGCCTCAGGTCATCCTCGACGAACGAGCCGGATTCCAGCTTTAGCGTACTGAGGTCACAGATAGCACGCAGCTCTGCGGGCAGATGGAGTTCCATGAAATCACGGGCGACATCCGGGTGGGTCAGAAACTGCCGGAACGTGGCATCGTGAGGAGTAGGTGTGCGGTTTTTCTTCTTCTTCATCAGTTCCGGCTCTGAAAAATAACCGCTGTATGTTACCACAG